>JAZLFU010000223.1:0-9490 GCA_045615915.1 Oscillospiraceae bacterium | reverse complement strand
GAGGCAGACGCAGACATCGCATCCGGTAACTTCGGCGATCTCGTCCTGGGTAGCAACACGGCCGTATCTTACGAAGAAGGGTTCGCCGGCGTCGATACCATGAGCTTTAAGACCGTTCATGATAGCGGGGATAACGATATCATAGTTGGCTTCGATAGCAGTACCAGAAAGGCCATCAGTTGCATAAACAACGACAGTCGGGGCTTTTTTGTAGAAGCCTTTGAGTTTGGCAACGGAATCCTCGTCGAGTCTTCTGCCAAGGTCAGGTCTGGTAAGATAAGTATCTTTGCTGTCGCAACGAGATTTGAGTTCCATAATTCCTCTCTCTTCAAGGAATTCTGCAGGGAACTCGTTGAAAACAGCATCCTGAGCAGCAGCATGGTCCGCACGGAAACGGAGCATGGTGTTGGTCATTTCACGAGCGCCGCAGTGCCATACGCCAAGACGTGCAGGAGTAACTTTTTTAAGTCTTCTGTACTCTGCTTCATCTTTTGCGTTGGGAACCTGGTACCACTCGTTAAGTTCGTAAGCGGTAAGATCCTCAAGATCATCATCAGCAACGTTCTCTACGCAGCAGCAAGTTTTAGGAGCTTTAGCTGCAGCGGGAGCGTCTTTCATCATTTCACCGACGACCTGAGCGATTATCTCTTTAAGTTTGTCATCAGATACCATTGTTTATATATCCTCCCGTCAAATATAAATTTAACTTTCTCTCGTAAAATTAGAAGAGAACGGAAGCGTCACCGGCGTTCGGGCCAAGGGTGAGGCCGTCTTCCTCAAGGAAGCCCATCTTCTGAGCCCATTTTTCGAACTCAGCAAGCGGTTTTTTGCCAAGAGCCTGGCGGGTTGCATGGTTGTCATGGTAACCAGTGGACTGATACATAAGCATGCAGTCATCTGCGCAAGGTACGCCCATGAAGAAGTTGCAGCCTTCAGCGGCAAGAAGAATCTGGAGGTTCTCGTTGTCGTTCTGATCCATCTTCATATGGTTGGTGTAGCAAGCATCGCAGCCCATGGAGATATCAGAGAGTTTGCCCATGAACATATCTTCCATACCAGCACGAGTAACCTGTTTCTGGTCATAGAGGTATTCCGGTCCGATGAATCCAACAACGGAGTCAACGAGGAACGGATGCCATCTGCGTCCGAAACCATAGCAACGAGCTTCAAGAGTAAGTTGGTCGGTATCGAAAGCAGCATCGGAAGAAAGCTCGGAGCCTTCACCGGTCTCAAAGTACATAACGTCTTTACCGGAAGCAACACCGTAATGATGCATAAGATCTTCAGCTTCATCGAGCATATCGATGGTTACGCCGAAAGCTTCGTTAGCTTTCTGAGTACCAGCGATGGACTGGAAGCAAAGAGCCTCACGAGCACCATTCTTGATGCATTCCATAGCAGTAGTTACGTGGCAGAGGCAGCAAGACTGAGTCGGGATTTCCCATCTCTCTACGAATTCTTGATAGCTGTTCATGGTTCTTTCAACAGCGCCGATAGAGTCATCAACGGGGTTCATTCCGAAGAGGGCGTCACCAGTGCAGTAGGAGAAACCTTCGCAGTAAGAAACTTTCATACCATCGACGTCATCGGTGGTGTGGTTAGGCTGAAGACGGAAAGAAAGTCTGTCAGGAGCACCGCAAGTAGTGTTGCAGGTTCTGAAGATAGGCATCTTTCTTGCAGCAAGCATAAGGTCCAAAGAGGACATAAGTTTGGTAACAGCTGCTACGCACTCAGAGTTGAGAGCTGCTGCTACATGAGCGATCTGTTCGCCGGTGGTGTGGTCATCAAGGATGAACTCACGGAGCTGAGCAAGAGTCCAGCCGCCGACTTCTTTAAGAATAGTCTGGTTTACGCTATCCTGGATAAGACGAGTAACATCGTCCTCTTCATAAGGAACGCAGGGGTTCTCATAAAGATCTTTGATGGTGAGGTCGGAGAGGCATTTCTTTGCAGCGATTCTCTCCTGCATGTTCTCGGCAGCAACACCAGCAAGCTGGTCACCGGATTTGAGTTCGGATGCTTTGTTAGAAACATCTTTGACATCTTTGAACTCATAAACTTTTCCAAATAATTTTGCTTTAAGAATCAAAAAATCTCACTCCTTTATAAAATTTGGATGCCTAATGGAACAATTAAGATTTTTTCAGGGATCCTCCTTTCCCAAACCTTATTTATATAAATAAATTCTATTTATACCTTAATTAAATACAAGAGTCTTTACGACTACAGGAAGAACTCTTCCGTGCATAAGCGGTTCACCGATATCAACATAGTCACCCTGATTTACTATTACAGAGTCAATGCAGATAATGTCTTTTTCACGGTTAAGTTTTACCATCATATTCTGTCCGAGGCTCTTGCCCATATCCTCTTCGAGAATAACGATAAGAGGATGATTGGATTTAATGATGGGCTGCATACCTGCAATAATGAGGTCTGCATAGCGCTCAACTTCAGCGAAAAGCGGGCAGTTGGCGCCTTTGAGTCCAAGTGCTACAAGCTCCTGACCTTCATCGGGATCTTCATACCATTCAAGCATAGGCGCAAGTTTCTTTGCAAACTCTTCGGGACTTAGCTTTTCGTCTTCCTCTGCGAGTTTGATAACCGGAATGGTCTTGATCGGAAGCTTGGTCGCTTCTGAAAATGCGATGGTTGAACCGGAGATATCCATTGTCTGGGTTCCTGCACCTATAACGGTTGCACGGATTGTTTCGACCGGTTCAAGAATTTTATCCATATAAGGTGCGAACACCTCATTGATGGCTTTTGCAAGAACAACGCCTATATCGTTGTAAGGAAAATATCCTTCTTTTTCATCAAGCGGATGATAGATAAGGTTTCCAACACCGCCGGAGAAAGTGAAGAAATCAATATTTTCAATATTTTTAAGCGGATGGTCGGTAGTCATAATAGCAAGGTCATCCATATCAAACTCTTTTATTCCGAGAGTAGTTGCAAGAACCTGTGCCATAAGGATACAAGCTTTATATATTTCTTTATATTCAAGCTTATTACCTACTTTAATATCTATGTTGTGTTTTGCACAAAGTTTTCCGAGATGGTCGGAAACGTAAAGAACTTTACCCGAATTATCAAGTTTGATAAGACGTCCGCCTATATCAAAGCACCCGGTATCAACAGGACGGTTTTCTTTAAATACAGCAATATTTGAAGTACCGCCGCCGATATCAATGTTCGCCATGACTTTGTGTTTTTTGAGCGACAGAGAAGAAGTACCTGCTCCGCGCCCTGCGATAACGCCTTCAAGATCATTACCTGCGGTTGCAACAACAAAGTCGCCTGCAAGACCGGACATTACGTTAAGAACGCCTCTTGCATTTTCCTTTCTTGCAGTTTCACCTGTAATGATAACAGCACCGGTATCAATATCTTCGGGTTTAAGTCCCGCTTTTGCGTACTCATCGACAACAATCGTATGTACAGCTTCTTCATTGATCGTCCTTTCGTCATTAAGAGGAGTAGTGTAAATCTTGCTCTCATAGACAACTTCCTTATTGGTTATCTCGATACGAGGAACCATATATTCTCCGGAAGTATTTTCAATAGTGAAGCGGCTGAAAATTACCTGTGTCGTAGAGGTACCGATATCAATACCTACGCTTAGTATTTTCTCTTTCATTCCTTACCAATCTCCCTTGTTTTGTTTTCATCTCAATTATATTAAATGCAAAATGCAAAAACCAACTTAATAATCCGAAAGATCTACGTTATTGATATAGTCCACAAGCTCATTTATCCCTTCTCCGGTATATGCGCTCGTTTCAAATATCGGATTTGCTCCGGCAATGCTCAAAAAGTTTCTTGCGGTTTCTATTTCCTCAGAGGTCTTTCCGTCTATCTTCGTTACAACTCCCACAACAGGTTTCGCAAAAGTCATATTGAATGCGGAAGGCATTCTTCCCATTTCGTTTCCCGCGTCATGAACGAGCACCACGATATCCGCATCACTCGCCGTTATGATGCAGGCCCTCCACAATGCCGACTGGTCAATGTACTCACCGGGAGTATCTATTGCGTCATCGTACATTATGACTTCCTGGGTTTTTTTGTACTCGATCTCCTCATGGTGTATCGCCTGTAAAAGAGTGGTCTTTCCTGCCCTCGATCTGCCCATCAATATTATTCTGCGAGGTTTATTTGAAGTTTCCTCCATCTATTAGGACCTCGTAATATTGACCGTGGTATAATGCATATCTTCGAAACGGCTTATAACTGCATTAAGTGCTGAATCAACAGCGCCTATCTCACCTACAAAAACAACGGCGCCGGAAAAACGGTCAACAAATCCGAGTTTTATTCTCGCAGCCTTCGTGCAGATATCGGCTGCAATTATTGCGCTCTCTGACGGAGTGATGGTGATTATACCTATAGCCTCGGTAAATTCATCAGTCAGACCGAGCTTTTTATAGATCATTCTGTCCGGTCTTGATATTCTGTGTGCCAATGTTACCTGTTTTCCGGGAACGTATTCCTGTATCGAACGGGGCGGCAATGACATTTCATCAATCGATGCCATATTATTTCCTCCTATCACGAAACTGAATTCTGAACGCACTTATAGACAGAATTCACCTCTTATACGTTTTCTATTATATATACTTTTCAATCTTTTGTAAAGTCCAAATGCGAAAAAAAACATAAAAGTTTTTGATTATTTTTTAGCTTTTGCTATTGACATTTCAGTTTGTTAAAGTGAATGTGCTCAACAGTTTCCAAGACCTTCCATTTATCCGTTTTAGATCCGCCAAATTGTAAATTTTTTGTTAATTTTATTGAGCATGTGCAAAAAAATAAGGCAAAACGCAAAAAATCGTTCTGCCCTATCAAAAAAGTTTTATCAAAATGTCGTGCTCAAAACGAAAACTCAATATTTTTTATATGCTCAATGCAATAATCGAAATATTTCGAATAGAGTTCCTCCCCGCGGCGTTCCGTCTCTTCATTGTCGGGAAGTCTTATTACATCGGCAAAAGTCTTGCCTATTCCCAGATATCTTCCGTCTCCGCTTCGTTTGCAGAGCAGATACATCGAAAAAGCTCCCGACCTTGAAATCGATTCATAAAGTCCTATATTGTTTTTCCTTATTTCATCGAAAAATTCATTCTGTGCCGAACGCGCTATTATATGGTTTGGCATAAAGGTATCAAGCACTCTATCCGCTGTAAAAGCGAACAATATATTACGGTTTCTTGCGTCAAAATCCGAAGCCACGTTTTTTTCATATGCTATTCCGCCGCTTTCAAGAAGCGCTGCCGCAAGAATCTTCCCTATCATATGAGCCTTTTCAAGATTTCCGTTATCGCGCTCGTGTCTGTAAAGTCTCGCTTCCGCATCGCTTTCGTCTATCTTTTTCTCGTCAGCTCCGACAATTTTCATATCGCTGTCATCATTTCCGTACATACTTTCGCCTCCTTATCCAACAAAATTTAAAAGGGACATTATGCCCAACAATAGTTTTGCATTTGTCCCCTAATAAATTCATTTATTTATTTCTTCTCTCATCTTTATAAGAGCATCAAGTGCCTCTCCGGGCATTGTGCAGGTTCCGAGTGGATGCGGAGTAGCGCTATAAAAACCGTGATAATCGCTTCCCGCTGTCGGAACAAGCCAATATTTACGAACGATTTTTTCTATTTCGGCTCTGTCGCTCTCGCTGTTGCTCGGATGGGAAATCTCAATAGCCTGAATAAGTCCGGCATCCGCAAGCTCCCAGGCAAGCTCAACGGAATCGTATCTTCCCGGGTGGGCAAGACAAATAACGCCGCCGGTCTCATTAAGTATTTTAGCCGTTTCCCAAACGTCCGGGAAATTAGGTTTATAGGGGATTTTTCTGAATATGTCATAAAGCTCGGAAAATACCGCATAAGTATATCCTCTGTCCATAAGGGCGCGGATTATATGCTGGCGGTATACGCACTGTGAATCTCCCGCTGCGGAAACAACGTCATCATACGTTATCGGATATTTTTTCGACGCTTCCTCGATTACGGGAATAACCGCTCTTCTTCTCTCTTCCGTATTGCTCTTCATAAGCTTTTCGAGCTTTTCCATACGCTTCGGCATATAGCAGAGAAGATGCACCATACGCTCTCTTTTGTTATCAAAAGCGGTTATTTCAACACCGGGAATAACTTTAAGCCCTTTTCTCTTTCCGAGATTTACCGCTCTTTCAACTCCTGCCATCGTGTCATGGTCGGTCAATGAAATAAAATCAAGCCCTGCCGCAATAGCATAATCTATTATTTTATCGACATCCGTCGAGCCATCCGACATAGTGCTGTGGCAATGAAGATCTCCTATCACCGGCAAAGCCCCCTTTCATCTCACAATTATACAACAATATTATACACCCAACCTTTTTAAGTTTCAAGTGATAATTCCATAAAATTTGTTTGCAAAATTTCAAAAATGATATTGACAAGCCATATTTGATTTGATATAATATTTGAGCAATAAGAAATGCGGGTTTAGCTCATCTGGTAGAGCGCGACCTTGCCAAGGTCGAGGTAGCGAGTTCAAGCCTCGTAACCCGCTCCAACGAGTACCAAGTCAATCGGCTTGGTACTTTTTTATTTTATTTTAAAAAAGTAGTGCAATTCGACAAAAATTTTGTTATAATAAAATTTACCATATCATAAGAAGGAGGCGGAGAAAATTGAATTACCGTATCGTTACAAAATGCGGAAGCGGCGCATTTTTTGTTCCTAACGAGGCTGCCCGAAATCTCAAGCTCTGTACCGCCGCCCAGCTCCGTGTACTCCTTTTCGTAATGAGCCGTGGAAACGAAAATATAAATCCAAAAGCCGTATCCGATGAACTCGGAATGTCCGTTGATGACGCAAAAGATCTGCTTGACTATTGGAAAGAAAGAGGTATACTCGAACCTGAAAATTCCGCCACCCCCTCTTCCGATGCGAAGGAAACGGTAACTCCGGTGAAAACGTTCATTCCTCCGGAAACCAAACTCACAATGAAAGATGTTGAAGAGCTTCGAAAAAACGATCCCGGTTTCGTCTTTGTACTCCGCGAATCGGAACGCATACTCGGAAAGACGTTTACTAGCGCAGATACCCAGTCTATTGCCTGGCTGATTTCATATGCCGGAATCGCTCCGGAGATAATTGTAACGATAATAGAGTATTGCAGCACTATCGGGCAAAAAAGTATGAGATACATATGCAAGGTTGCCACCGAATGGCTCGATGCCGGAATAGATACCGTTGAAAAATCCGAAGAACGGATCCGTACCCTTAACGAAGCGAGAAGTTGGGAGGGTGAAATAAAATCCGTTCTTGAAATTTACGGAAGAAACTTTGTAACAAAGGAAAGAGAATATTGCGAAATCTGGAAAAAAATCGGAGTTTCGAAGGAACTTATCCGTACCGCATATGAGCGCACCATTGAGCAAACCGGAAAGCTCTCTTTCCCGTATATGAATAAAATCCTTATAAGCTGGAAGCAAAAAGGGATCTCCACTCCGGAAGAAGCAAAAGCCGAAGCGGAAAACAAATCCAAAAATACCAAAATTTCAGCGGACAAGCCTTCATTTGACATTGATGAGATCGAAAGAAAAATGACGTTTGAAGATCCCGTTATCTGACTTGAGAGAAAGGAGTTTTAAGCTATGCCGTATTCTGCGGAAGTATATCTCGATGCCGGCACCGTTTTATCGAAAAGACGCCAAAACGCAGAGCATGAAGCCGATTTGAGAAAAAGCGAAGCGTATGAAAAATTTCATGAGCTTCGTATGCTCGACGTTGAGCTTGCCGAAAATCTGTCAAAGCTTTCGCTGCAGATAATGCAGGGCAAAATAGATTCTGACACCGCTTTCACCGAAATGAAAGAGAAAAATCTTGAACTTCAGAAAAAGCAGTCCGAAATACTATCCGAAAAAGGGTTTGCTCCGGATTATCTCCAGCCGCATTACAGTTGCCCTCTTTGCAATGATACCGGAAGAATCAACGGAAAGCTTTGTGATTGCTTCAAAAGAGCCTGCCGCGAAGCCGCAATAAACGAGCTTCGCAGGAGCGCCGCAAATTCCGATTCGTGCTCATTTGATAACTTTGGCCTCAAATACTATGATAATGATGAACCGGATGAAAACGGAGTGCTTCCGAAAAATAAGATGCCGGTAATTTTTGAATTCTGCAAAGGCTACGCCGGAAAGCTTCCGAATGAGCACCGCAGTATTCTGATGCTCGGAAAAACAGGTCTCGGAAAAACTCATCTTTCTCTCGCCATAGCAAACGCCGCCGTAAAATGCGGATTGGGAGTTGTATACTCCTCCGCTCAACACCTTGTTTCGGAGCTTGAAAACGAGCATTTTTCAAACGCAAAATGCGATGATGCGCTCAAAAAATATTGCGGCTGTGATTTTCTTATTATTGATGATCTCGGCGCGGAGTTTATCACTCAATTCTCCGTTTCCGCCATCGGAAACATCATAAACGAGCGTTTACTGCGCAATCTTCCGACAATAATAAGTACAAACCTGTCATTGAGTGAGATCAAAGAAAAATATACTGAAAGAACCGCAAGCCGTATTTTCGGCTGCTACGAAAAACTTAAGTTCATAGGCAAAGATATAAGAGTCAAAAAAAGATAACCGCATAATAAAGGAGGAAATTTATATGAAAGTGCGTCCGGCAACAAAAGATGATCTTGATGATATTATGAGCTGCGTAAAGCGCATTAAAAAAGAATATTTTGAAGCGAAGGGTATTCCTCAATGGCTTGGTGATTACCCGTCAAAAAACGATTTTTCCGCCGATATTGAGGCAAAAAAACTTTTCGTTATGCATATGGGCGAATGTCTTATAGGATTTTCAAGCGTATCCTTTGACGGAGAGCCTACCTATTCCGAAATCGAAGGAGAAGGCTGGAAAAAGAACGGCAAATATGCCGTAGTCCATCGCTTCGGAATAAACCCCGACTGGCAGGGAATGGGAATGGGAACTACCCTTATGGGACTTGCGGATAAACTCTGCGAAGCACGCCACGTTTCCGATATCCGCGCAGACACCCACGAGGATAACGCCGGAATGAGACACCTCCTTGAAAAATGCGGATTTGAATACCGCGGAATTATTCATCTCGCAAACGGCGATCCCAGACTGGCATTTGAAAAGAATATGTGATACAAAAAAATCCTCCCAAAAAGGGAGGATTTTTCAGTTTAAGTTATTATTCAAGTTCTTCTCCGTCGCCTTCAAAATGGCCGCGGCTCATCTGTTTGAGATATGCGTCGATGAATCCGTCGATATCTCCATCCATAACCGCCTGGATATTACCCATTTCATAACCGGTGCGGTGATCCTTCGCAAGAGTATAGGGCATAAATACATAGGAACGTATCTGGCTTCCCCATGCTATCTCCTTTTGAACGCCCTTTATATCCTCTATTTTTTCAAGATGCTCACGCTCTTTTATTTCAATGAGCTTTGAACGGAGCATATTCATACATACTTCC
>JAZLFU010000222.1:0-1899 GCA_045615915.1 Oscillospiraceae bacterium | reverse complement strand
AAACCCTTTCAAGGGTGAAGCTAAGTAATCAATGCACTCGGCTTGAACAAAGTGAAAGCCAGCGTCGTTAAGGCGCTGGCTTATATTATGCCCTTTCAGGGCGTTCCCATGCCACCCCTCTTAGGGGTGGTCATGACTTTTTTCCGCAGTTATCTTTGTACGGACAGCTTCCGCAGCCGCAGCAACAGCCTCCGCTTTTATGCTGTTTTATGCTTGAGCGTATCGCAAGAACGATAAGTACGGCAACGCCGATAATTATGAGATAATCGGGTAAAGACATAATATCACCTCATACAAAAAGATTTAAAAGCGCAAATATTGCGGCGCCGCAAATCCAGGCAACAACACATTGGAAGATCGCAACAAGCGCCGCCTGAACTCCGGAATTGAGCTCTTTTTTTATTGTGGCTATTGCAGCGACACAGGGAGTATATAGCAGGGTAAAGGTGAGAAAGCTTATTGCCGAAACCGGAGTGAACATGGAACCGAGCACTGTTCCAAGCTCTTCCACGTTCGTTTCCGTGAGCACACCGAGGGTACTTACAACCGCCTCTTTTGCGGTAAATCCGCTTATAAGGGCAGTCGTTATTCTCCAATCATTGAATCCGAGCGGAACGAATATCGGAGAAATGACCTGCCCGAGCATGGCGAGAAGGCTGTCGGAACTGTTGGAAACGACATTGAGCCTTGTATCAAAGGTCTGTAAGAACCATATGATTACTGTTGCCACGAATATTACTGAAAAAGCTCTGGTAATAAAATCTTTTGCTTTTTCCCAAAGGAGAATGCCAACGCTTTTTACGCTCGGGAAACGGTAATTCGGAAGTTCCATTACAAATGGAACGGGTTTGCCTTTAAAAATACTGTTTTTAAATATGAGGGAAATAAGAATTGCAAGTATAATTCCGCTGAAATAGAGGCTTATCATAACAAGGGTTGCGTGTTTCGGGAAGAAAGCGGCGGCGAAGGTCGCGTATATCGGTATCTTTGCGCTGCAGCTCATAAACGGAGTGAGAAGAATTGTCATTTTTCTATCACGTTCTGATGAAAGAGTTCTTGTTGACATTATCGCCGGAACAGAACAGCCGAAGCCTATGAGCATAGGAACAAAACTCCTTCCGGAAAGCCCGATTTTTCGAAGAAGCTTGTCCATAACGAAGGCGACTCTTGCCATATAGCCGGTGTCTTCGAGTACGGAAAGGAAGAAAAACAAAACTACAATAAGGGGAAGAAAACTAAGTACGCTTCCGACTCCGGCAAATATTCCGTCAACAACAAGGCTTTGGACTACCGGGTTTATTCCATAGTTCGTAAGCGCTGTATCAACCGCCGTAGTTGCAAGGTCGATCCCTTTCGCCATAACATTGGAAAGGAAAGAGCCTATTACACCGAACGTGAGCCAGAATATAAGGAACATTATCCCGAAAAAAACGGGGAGGGCAAGGTATTTGCCGGTAACGATTTTGTCTATTTTTAGGCTGCGGAGTCTTTCTTTGCTTTCATGCGGCTTTTTTACGGTGTCGCGGCAAATACTTTCGATAAAATCATAGCGCATTGTTGCCATTGCAGCGTTGCGGTCAAGCCCCTCTTCATTTTCCATTTGGAGAATATCGTGCTCGGCAAGTTCAAGCTCGTTGGAGTCAAGCCCAAGACTGTTTACTACTTCCTCGTCGTTTTCAATGAGCTTTACCGCGGCAAACCTCGGCGGTATTCCGTTTTTTGCGGCGTGGTCTTCAACTACGTGGCAAAGGGAATGTATGCACCTGTGTATCGGGCCGCTTTGACAAAAGTCAACAACAGCGGGAAGAGTTTTTGCTTTTGAAACCTCCACCGCTTTATCAACAAGCTCGGATATTCCTTCGTTTTTTGCGGCGCTTATCGGTATTACAGGAACGCCGA
>JAZLFU010000221.1:0-1872 GCA_045615915.1 Oscillospiraceae bacterium | reverse complement strand
TTCTTTATCGGGATCAACTTCTGCATGGAAGTAATTTCCGTCAAGCCAGAATTTATAAATTCTGCTTTCGACCTGACCGGGATCGTATGTTTTGTCAAGTTCTCTTCTCATGGTTTTTCCTCTTTTCATCAAAGTAATTTTTGATTTTCTTCGGGTAAAAGAAAAAGCCCGTCCCAAAGAAAATACTTTGAGACGAGCAGTTATTTATTAACAAGCCCGCGGTACCACTCAAATTGCATTTGCCTTACGGCAAATACCGCTTTGCAGGATTCTTTTTATCAAATCCCCAGCACTAACGCAGCCATTCGCGGAAGAGTTCTACTTGCTTTTGCGCTTTCTTCTCTCCGGCTCGGAAGCTACAACAAAATGCGTTTTCCATCGGCTTACACCAACCGCCGACTCTCTTTGAACAAAACTGCAAAATGTCCTCTTCGTCAAAGCCATTATATAACAGAAAAATTATATCACCGGCGCAAAACGTTGTCAAGCAAATATTTAATTAAAAAGGCAGCACATAAAAGCGCTGCCCTTTAAAAACAATTATTATCCGATTTTCTTTACGAGAAGGTGGTCAACGTAACCGCCGACTACTTTATCGTCAAAGCTCTTGCGGAGCTTGTAACCAAGGGAATCAAAGAGCTTTCTTGCTCTCGGGTTCCAGTCGCAAACAACAAGGCCGCATTCGGTATAGCCGATACCCGCCATAACTTCTTCATAGAATTTGAGGAGCATCTGACCGATTCCTCTGCCGCGTTTATCGGGTTTTACAGCAAGGAGTTTGATAAGAGGAAGACCGTCTGCAAGAGGATCGCTCGGAACGATGGTTGCATAACCAACAGTTACGCCGTCTCTGTCAACTGCAACAAAGCCGCGGTCCTGGGCAATAGCTTCATTAAGCTTCTGATCAAGAAGATCGTTTTTCTTGAAGCAATGATCATAGAGAGAGCAGTTTTTGAAAAGCTCTTTGTATTCCTCTATTTTTGATGCGTCTGCTTTCTGTATTTCGATTTTATTTGCGGTATACTGCGCTTCACGGTTAAAAGTCATTGTGATTTCCTCCATTAAATATATCAAACATTGCTGTTGAATTTCTTTGATTTTCTCATGAGAAGATATACGTTATTGCCCGGATTGAGAGATTCGGGATACTGTATGAATTTGTGGAATCCCATATCTTCGTAGAGAATACGCGCTCTCGGGTTAAAATCGTTTACGGCAATAAGTCCGCGCTCATATCCGGCTCTTTCATAAACGTTGATGAAGAACTGAATAAGGAGCTGACCGACTCCGTGAGCTCTGTAATCGTTTCTTACGCCGAGAAGAGCAAGATACGGCTGATCGGCATATATACTCGGGATCTGCATCCACATAAAACCAACTGCTTCGCCGTTCCTATCTTCCGCAATATAAGCTTCATCGGCATCAAGCGCGGTTTTCATCCATTCGTAGACGTTATCTCCGTAATGACGGAAAAGGCTTGAACCGTCAAAAATGTGCTTATATTCTTCATATTTTTCGGGATCGGCTTTTGCCACATGAACACTATGTAAAGCCAATTAAATCAACTCCTATAACCCAATTATACAGATATAGAATAATACTTTTTCTCGATTTAGTCAATATATTTTCAGCAAATTTATCAAAAAAAGCACCCTTCCGGGTGCTTTTTTATTATTGTTCTTCGCTTTCCTTTTCGGGAGCTTCGGTTTCTGCGGTTTCTTCCTCCGAATACTCTTCCGTTTCGGAAATATTATCGGCACTGTTGCCTTCAGCCGGTGTTTCCGCTTCCTCCGAAGATGCATTTTCCGCTTCTTTTTTGGCCGCGTATTCATCGGCGGCGGTAATTATATCAATAATTACGCTTCCGTCAAC
>JAZLFU010000220.1:0-1414 GCA_045615915.1 Oscillospiraceae bacterium | reverse complement strand
GCTCTGGTTCATACCGAGGGAACGGGCTGCTTCCATTTGACCTTTATCAACGGACTGGATACCGGAACGGATTATTTCGGAAACATAAGCGCCGCTGTTGAAGCAAAGGGATACCGCTATCCAGGCGAATTGGCTCAGATGGAGTATTCCGGAAAAGAGGTTCGGCAACACCAAAACGAAAAGATAAAGCTGTAAAAGAAGCGGAGTTCCGCGGATAAGCTCGGTGTATGCTTCGCAGATCCAGCGGATAATCTTGAATTTGGAGAGCCTTCCGAATGCCACAAGGGATCCGATGACTACGCCGAATACAACGGCAATAGCGGAAAGGATAAGAGTGTATTTAACTCCTTCAAGCAGGAACACCTGCCAGTAATTTTTAAGGAGCATTATCACATTTGAAAACTTAAACATTTTGTCCTCCGTTGAAAGTAGTTATATAACGTGCAAATGCAGAGCGAAAGATCGTTCCGCTCTGCTTTGCAAAATAGGTAAGGAGTAAAATTATCAGGTAACATTGCCTTCGTCATCATAAGTAACTTCCTGAGCGTTTCCGGTACCTGCAAGCTCTTTTGCTTCGGCTTCCCAAGTTACATAGTAACCTGCTTCGTTGGCTTTTGCAAGAGCGGCGTTAACTTTTTCGGTAAGCTCATCATTTCCTTTTTGGAGAAGGATTACGTTTGCGTCCTGTTTGGGATCAACAACGAAGTTGACTCCGCAGAATCCGAGTTCCTCTTTATGGGAGTTTATAAGGGTTTCACCAACGCTTCCGGGAACTGCGATAGCATCGAAGTCGCCGTTTATAAGCTGGAGAATTGCGGTGTTGATGTCGATGATCTCAACTACTTCACAGTCAGCGGGAAGCTGAGCGTTGCAGAGATCAAACTGAAGGGAAGCATCCTGAGCGGCGACTTTCTTACCGGAGAACTGATCAAGGCTGGTGTAGGTGCCTTCGGCGGTCTTCGGAACGATAAGAGTCTGAGTGCCGTCGCTTCCGACGAAATAGAAATCGGAAAGGTTGTAGTTTTCTTCACGTTTTTCACTCCATACGAAGCCGGAGATAGCCATATCAACATTTCCGAGTTCAACCGCCACCTGGCAGGCATCGAAGCTCATAGGCATGATTTCGAGTTCCATACCGAGTTCTTTGGCAACGAATTTCGCAAGAGAAATATCGAAACCGACATAAGCGTCTTGACCGGTTTTGGAAGCATCTACAAACTCAAAAGGAGCAAAGTCCGGGGAAGTTGCGACTTTAAGAGTTTTTCCGTTTGAACCGCCGTTGCCGCAAGCTGCAAGGCTGAGAACCATGATTGCTACAAGAATAGCAGAAATAAGTTTTTTCATAATTTTTTTACCTCTAATCCATAAAGATTTGTTATGCATATATAATAAACGCATAATTATTCATTGTCAA
>JAZLFU010000219.1:0-1693 GCA_045615915.1 Oscillospiraceae bacterium | reverse complement strand
AATGGTGCCGACAAGCAAAAATGCGGATTCCGGAAGGTCGTCATGCTTTCCTTCGAGTATCTCTTTAAATCCGCGGATGGTTTCCGAAACTGGTACGTATTTACCTTCGATACCGGTAAACTGTTCCGCAACATGGAAAGGCTGAGAAAGGAATCTTTCGATTTTTCTTGCCCTTGAAACGGTGAGCTTCTGGTCTTCGCTCAATTCGTCCATACCGAGTATCGCAATAATATCCTGGAGTTCTTTGTATTTCTGCAAGGTCTCCTGTACCGCGCGCGCCACTTTATAATGTTCCTCTCCGACTACGTTCGGATCAAGGATACGGCTTGTTGAATCAAGAGGATCAACCGCCGGATAAATACCTTTTTCGGCTATTGATCTTGAAAGAACGGTAGTCGCGTCAAGATGGGCAAAGGTTGTTGCCGGCGCCGGGTCGGTAAGGTCATCCGCAGGAACGTAAACCGCCTGTACGGAAGTAATTGAGCCTTTATTCGTAGAAGTGATACGTTCCTGAAGCGCACCCATTTCCGTTGCAAGAGTAGGCTGATAACCTACTGCGGAAGGCATGCGTCCAAGAAGTGCGGAAACCTCCGAGCCTGCCTGAGTGAAACGGAATATATTATCTATGAATAAAAGAACGTCCTGCCCTTCAACATCACGGAAATATTCAGCCATTGTAAGGCCGGTAAGCGCAACTCTCATTCTTGCGCCCGGCGGCTCGTTCATCTGTCCGAAGCAAAGCGCGGTTTTGTTGAGAACTCCGGATTCCTTCATTTCATAATAGAGATCGTTGCCCTCACGGGTTCTTTCTCCGACTCCGGCAAATACGGAAATTCCGCCGTGTTCGGTTGCTATATTGCTTATAAGCTCCTGAATAAGAACGGTTTTGCCTACTCCCGCTCCTCCGAAAAGTCCTATTTTACCGCCTTTTGTATAAGGGCAAATAAGGTCAACAACTTTTATACCGGTTTCAAAAATCTCCGGCTCGGTTTTCTGTTCTTCAAAGGTAGGCGCCGCCTGGTGGATCGAAGACATCGGAACGTCAGTCAGATCCATATCCATTCCGTCTATCGCCTCGCCGAGAACGTTTACCATTCTTCCGAGAGTCGCTTTTCCGACGGGAACTTTTATCGGAGAACCGGTATTTACACATTCCTGGCCGCGTCTTAAACCATCGGTAGAATCCATAGCTATACATTTGACGACGTTATCGCCCATATGCTGTGCCACTTCTACAACAAGGCGCGTGCCGTGGTTATCAATCTCTATTGCATCGTTAAGCTTCGGAAGAGAATCTTCGTCAAACTTAATATCGACAACCGGGCCGATTACCTGAACGATTTTACCTATATTGTTCACGAATTCGTTTTCCTCCTTATTTATTTACGCATCTTATAAAGATCAAGTCTTACCAAAGCGCGTATAAGAGAGCTTTGTGCTCTTGCTATATCAACATTTTCTCTTTCGGCTAAACGCTTTTCAGCTCTTTCTTTGGATCTCAACGCGCGTTCCCCGTCAATTTCATCAGGCCATTCGGCGGCCTCCGAAATGATTACCGCGTCATTGTTCTGAACTACAACATATCCGTCAAAAAGAGTTGATACTTTTTCTTCGCCATCCGGCAAAACGATAACAAGCTTTCCCATACCGACAGAGGCAGTCATAGGAGCATGGTCAGCCAAAATGGCAAACT
>JAZLFU010000218.1:0-1637 GCA_045615915.1 Oscillospiraceae bacterium | reverse complement strand
ACGAGATGCCTTTTCTTTACTTAAGTTTGGAAACCACCCGCATAGCGGGCGGTTTGTTGTTAATCGCTTCGCGATTAACTGCCTCAAGGACAATAAAAAGCGGTATGAATTTTTCATACCGCTTTTATTTTTCCTAAATCTCAAATTTTTCTCCGCTACAATGCGTTCACGAAAAAATGTATCTTTTATCGTTTACAAGACAAAATATATTTATCAACAATTATATCAGGAGGTTAAAAAATGAAAAAATTTATGGCAATCTTATTATCTTTGGTTTTTATTCTGTCTTTCGCCGGCTGTGGAAATGCAGACAATCCGTCAAATGAAAATCAAAGTGAACCGAACGAAACTGATGCTTCAACTCCCGCTCAAATGATTCTTTCCGATTTTAAGGAAATCGTAAAAAGCAAAAATACGTCCGCTTCCGAAATCGCCGAAGCTTTAATCGAAAGCGAAAACATTACTTTCGCCTGCGCAACGGCCGAAGTCGAACCCGGATATCTCAACGGATTCAGCGGAGAAATAACAGGCTTTTCCGAAGGCACGTCTTTCGGCCCGCTTATAGGTTCAATCCCATTTATAGGATACGTATTTAAGCTTGATTCCGGAGCAAATACGGAAAGCTTTATCAAAATGCTTAAGGATAATGCCGATCTTCGCTGGAATATCTGTACCGAAGCGGATGAAATACTCTGTGAAGCCATTGATAATACAGTATTTTTTATAATGGCTCCGGCAAGCTTCGAAGACTGATCTAAATAATCTTTCAAGGGTGCATAATCTGCACCCTACTATTTTATATTGGAGGTAAAAACTTTTTGCTTTTTTCAAGCATACCTTTTCTTTATTTCTTTATTCCGGCCGTAATACTCCTCTATTTTATTGCTCCGGACAAATTAAAAAACTCCGTTCTGCTTTTTTCCAGTATGTTTTTTTACGCCTGGGGAGAAAGAGAACTCGTTTTTATTTTTGCGCTTTCCATATTTCTCGGCTGGACCTTCGGACTTATTATTGAAAAATATCGCGGAAAAGGTCTGGATAAATTATTCGTGTGGCTTTCCGTTATTATCGACCTCTGTCTTTTGGGATATTTCAAATATGCGGATTTCTTTATCTCCGGAATAAACTCCGCTTTCGGTACCTTGATACCTCTTTTAAAAATCGCTCTTCCGATAGGCATAAGCTTTTACACGTTTCAAATATTAAGCTACACTATTGACGTATACCGCGGCGATGTTCCCGCACAGCACAATATAATAGATTTTGCCGCTTACGTTTCTATGTTCCCTCAGCTTATTGCCGGCCCGATAGTACGCTATTCCGACATTGAGGTACAGCTCAAAACAAGAACTCACAGTATCGGACTTGTATCCGAAGGGATACAGAGATTTTTAATAGGACTCAGCAAAAAAATCTTTATTGCAAATGCTTTGGGAGAGCTTACATCAAAATTCCGCGCTTCGAATGATTTATCAGTTTTGTTTTACTGGATATATGCAATAGCGTTTATGCTCCAAATATATTTTGATTTTTCCGGTTACAGTGATATGGCAATAGGACTTGGAAAAATATTCGGATTTAAATTTATCGAAAACTTCAATTATCCGTATATCTCAAAAAGCATAACGGAATTTTGG
>JAZLFU010000217.1:0-2262 GCA_045615915.1 Oscillospiraceae bacterium | reverse complement strand
CTGCTGCAAAAACAGCCTCCGCCGCGCTTTTTGATGACGGAAAGATAGTTTCCGAATTTTATCTCGACAGCGGGTTTACCCATAGCGAAACGGTGCTTCCTATGGCAAAGGCGGTGCTTGATTCCGCGAGGATAGCTCCTTCCGATATCGACCTTTTTGCGGTAAACTGCGGCCCCGGTTCCTTCACCGGAATAAGAATAGGAATCGCGGCGGTGAAGGCGCTTTCAATGAGCCTTGATAAACCCTGCGCCGCCGTTTCGACTCTTGAAGCGCTTGCATATAATTTGCGCGGTTTTTCCGGGACCGTCTGTGCGGTAATGGACGCAAGATGCAACCAGGTGTATACCGCTTTTTTCGAATGCGTTGGAAATTCCGTTACAAGAAAAACCGATGATAGAACTGTTTTGACCGATGAGCTTTTCGAGGATATAAAGAAGATATATTCCGAAATCGGAGAAAAGATTTGGCTCATAGGAGACGGAGCCGGGCTTTGCATCAAAAAATTCGGTGATGATTTTGTAAAATCCGCACCTGCACAGCTTGTTTTCGGACATGCTTTCGGGACCTGCTTTGCGGCGGAAAAAATATTCAATGACGGTAAAACCCTTTCTGCGGGCGAGATAGTTCCCAATTATCTTAAACTTGCCCAGGCGGAAAGAGAAAAGTTACAGAAAGAGGGTAAACTATGATTGCTTTAGGTTCTGACCACGGCGGATATCTTCTTAAAGAGGAGCTTAAAAAGCACCTTGAAGAAAAGGGTATCGAGTACAAAGATTTCGGTACGGACAGTAACGCTTCCTGCGATTATCCGGTTTATGCCGAAAGAGTATGCAGAGCCATTCAGTCCGGCGAATGTGAAAAGGGAATACTCATTTGCGGAACCGGAATCGGTATGAGTATGTGCGCGAATAAATGCAAAGGTATCCGCGCGGCGGTTTGCGGAGACCATTTTTCAGCTGAATTTACTCGCCGCCACAATGATGCTAACGTACTTTGTATGGGCGCAAGAACGATAGGACCGGGAGTTGCCCTCCAGATCGCGGATATTTTTCTTACCACGGAATTTGAAGGCGGCCGCCATGAAAAGAGAGTTTCCATGATGATGGAGCTTGAAAACAAATAATGCCTTATATTGCAAATTTTGATTTTGATAATTTTTATAAAATATTTTTTAAGGAGGAAAAACCCATGGAACCAATTATTCTTAACCACCCGCTTATCCAGCACAAGCTCTCTATTCTCAGAAAGATAGAGACAAACACCAAAGATTTCCGCGAACTTACAAGCGAAATCGCAATGCTTATGTGCTTCGAAGCAACCCGCGACCTTGAAACCGAGGACGTTGAAATCGAAACCCCTATGGCAAAATGCATCGCGAAACAGCTCAAAGGCAAACAGCCCGCAATCGTTCCGATACTCCGCGCAGGTCTCGGAATGGTAGACGGAATGCTCAAACTCCTTCCCGCATCAAAGGTCGGTCATATCGGTCTTTACCGCGATAAGGTAACAAGCGAGCCTCACGAATATTACTGCAAGCTTCCGGACGATATTACCGAGCGTGAAGTTTTCGTAGTTGATCCCATGCTTGCTACCGGGGGAAGCGCAGTTGATGCAATAGGCCAGATCAAAAAACGCGGAGTAAATCATATCCACTTTATGTGCATGATAGCCGCTCCCGAAGGACTTAAAGTTCTCACCGAAGCTCATCCGGACGTACAGGTTTTCTGCGCCGCTCTTGATGACCACCTCAACGAGAAAAACTATATCATTCCCGGACTCGGCGATGCCGGCGACCGTATCTTCGGAACTAAATAATGAGGATAATGTCGGTCGATTTCGGCGACGCGAGAACCGGACTTGCCATGTGTGATATAACCGAATTTCTTGCGTCTCCGATTGGCGTAATACATGAAAAACGCTTTGAGCACGCAATTGAAAAGGTTGCCGCCGCCGCAGATGAGCACTTAGCCGAAGCTATAATAGTCGGGCTTCCGCTCAATATGAACGGTTCCGAAGGGCCGAGGGCGGAGCTTTGCCGCGAATTTGCCGCAAAACTCGGCGAACTTGTTTCCGTACCCATTCGTATGTGGGACGAAAGACAGACCACCGTTTCCGCTGCCGGATATCTTAACGAAACCGATACCCGCGGAAAAAAGCGCAAAGCGATAATTGATGCAGTTGCCGCGGTGATAATTCTCGACAGCTATTTGCAGTGGAGAAAAAATCACCCGGGAGAATTTTGATAGTAAAATAAAAAATGCC
>JAZLFU010000216.1:0-2813 GCA_045615915.1 Oscillospiraceae bacterium | reverse complement strand
CTCATCCGAACTTTCTGACGGAACTTTTATAAAAAGTCCACTTAAAGACTGTTTTGTATCTGTTTTTTTATAAGCGTTTTCCTGTTTATAAAAATTATTTTTGCTTGGATTAAACGGAATATTTTCTGCTTCTTCAATATCCAAAAATTTTTCCGCAACGAGTTTCGTTTCTTCATCCTCTTTTGATGAAATTCTCGCCTCAACCACAACCGCTTCGTTTAATACGATTTTTCCTCCATATGAAGCGAGTGTCTTAGGAAATACAATTATCTCAAGACTGCCTGTTGTATCTTCAACGGTAACAAAAGCCATAACGTCATTGTTTTTCGTTGTCTTCATTTTTTTGCTCAAAACAATTCCGCAGAGTCTTACTCTTTTATCATTTTCAAACTTTTTTATCTCTATTACCGTACTTGAATTTATTTTTGGAAGTATATCCGAATATTCATTCATAGGGTGTCCCGAAAGATATATTCCCGTTGTTTCTTTTTCCATATTAAGACGTTCTCTTAAAGTATAATCCGGAACTTTCGGAAGATGCACTTCATCGTCTGAATTTTCTACCTCAAATCCGCCGAAAAAGCTCATTTGCCCTTCAAGATTGTGTCTTTTTGTTGTTTCTATTGAAGCAAGAACAGATTCATAACCGTTAAGAAGCTGATGTCTGTTTTCTTTAAATGAATCAAAAGCTCCGCATTTAATAAGACTTTCAAGAGTACGTTTATTAAGTTCCCGACCGTAAACCCTCTTGCAAAAATCTGTAAAGCTATTATACTTTTCATTCATTTCTCTATTGGAAACAATGTCTTTTATAATTCCTCTACCCAAATTCTTTACGGCAAGAAGTCCGAATCTTATTTTACCGTCTTTGCAAATAAATCCGCTTTCTGATTCGTTTACATCCGGCCCGAGCACTTCAATATTCATCTTTTGACATTCACCTATATATTCAATAACTTTATCGGTATTATCAAGTACGGACGTAAGCTGAGCCGCCATATATTCTCCGGGAAAATGACATTTTAAATATGCCGTCCTATATGCAACAGTCGCATATGCCGCAGCGTGAGATTTATTGAAAGCGTATGATGCAAAAGAACTCATTTCATCGAATATTTCATTAGCAATTTTCTCCGGTACTCCGTTTCTGATTGCTCCCGCAAGGACCAAATTTCCCTTATCCTCAAACTTTCCGTGAACGAAATATTCTCTTTCTTTTGCCATTACGTCAAGCTTCTTTTTGCTCATTGCACGGCGAACAAGGTCTGCCCTTCCGTATGAATAACCGGCAAGCTTTCTTACTATTTCCATTACCTGTTCCTGATATACGATACAGCCATACGTAACGTCAAGTATAGGTTTTAAAAGAGGCGTTTTATATGTTACTTTCTCCGGATGATGGCTGTTCACAATATATTTTGGGATTGAATCCATAGGTCCTGGTCTATAAAGTGAAATAACGGCGGTTAAATCCTCTATTGATTTAGGACCAAGTCCCATCAAAACACTTCTCATACCGGCAGACTCGAACTGAAATACGCCCTGGGCCTGTCCGGTTGCAAGCATAGCATATACTTCCGGATCATCATCCGGTATTTTTGAAATATCAAAATCCGGTATTCTTTTTCTTACACTTTTTTCACAGTCGCTTATTGCGGTAAGATTTCTCAAACCGAGAAAATCCATTTTCAAAAGTCCGAGTTCCTCAAGTGTTGTCATTGTGAACTGTGTAACAACGGATTCATCTGGTTTTGCCACAGGAACAAATTCGGTAACAGGCTCCGGAGCGATAACAACTCCTGCTGCATGAACAGATGAATGGCGCGGCATACCCTCAACTTTAAGCGCAGTATCTATAAGCTCTTTTACGGCGCCGTCTTCACTATATAGTGCTTTCAAATCGGGAGAAATATTAAGAGCTTTATCAATAGTCATATGCAAATCCGTAGGAACAAGCTTTGCGACTTTATCCACATCTTGATACTGCATACCGAGTGCTCTTCCCACATCTCTGATTGCAGCTCTTGCCGCAAGAGTACCGAAAGTTACAATTTGGGCAACATGATCCGAACCATATTTTCTGTTTACATATTCAATAACTTCCTGGCGGCGTTCATAACAAAAGTCAACGTCAAAATCCGGCATTGAAACACGCTCCGGATTTAAGAAACGTTCAAAAAGAAGATGATATTTTATTGGATCAATGTCAGTTATTCCTATACAGTAGGCACAAAGACTTCCTGCTCCGGAGCCTCTTCCGGGACCGACCGGAATACCTACGCTCTTCGCATAATTTATAAAATCATGGACTATCAGATAATAATTCACATAGCCCATTTTTTTAATTATTCCGAGTTCATAATTCAGTCTATCCCAAAGCTCCGCAGAAGGATTTTCACCGTAATGTCTGTAAAGACCTTCTTTGCACATGCTTTCAAAATATTCAACATTATCTCTTCCATCAGGAGCGTTGAATGCCGGCAATTTGGTATTACCGAACTCAAACGTCATATTGCAGCGATCAGCTATTTTTTGGGTATTATCAATAGCTTCCGAAAGCGCATCACCGAATATTTTACGCATTTCATCTTCTGATTTAACGTAAAATTCATCCGTTTCAAAAGACATTTCATTCGGTTCACCGACTACGTGGTTTGTTCCGATGCAAATGAGCACGTTTTGGACTTTTGCGTCTTCTTTATAGATATAATGGCAGTCGTTTGTTGCAATAAGAGGTATTCCTGTTTCTTTTGAAAGTTTTACAAGATTGGGAAGAATACGTTTTTGATCAGCATAACCGTGATCCTGGATTT
>JAZLFU010000215.1:0-5764 GCA_045615915.1 Oscillospiraceae bacterium | reverse complement strand
GAATTAAAAGACGGTGCAAAGGATTTGAAAAAAGGTGCAAAAGATGCCTACAAAGGCTCCGATGAACTTTCCGACGGTCTTTCCAAGTTAAAAAGCAACAGCAAAACGCTGACGGATGGCGCATATGAAATCTTCTGCTCCATTTGTAATTCTACCGCCGAAGCCATAAATCAAAGCCTTTCCGAAGCGGGAATACAAATAAACCTTACTCCCGAAAGTTATGCCTCCGTTCTTACTCAAATGGCAGAGGACATCCCCGATGCCGCAAGTTCTTTCCTTAACGCAAAGACGCAGCTTGACGGTATCAATGCATTTTACTCCGGTTTAAATCAGTATACCGCCGGTGTTGCAGAAGCTTCAAAAGGCTCAAGAAAACTTACTAACGGTCTGAAAGAGCTTTATGACGGATGTGGAGAACTTTATGACGGAACCGAAGAACTTTATGACGGAACGAACGACTTATATGACGGATTTGAAGAACTGAAAGACGGAACCTCCGAATTCAGAGATAAAACCAAAGACCTCAAAGGCGAACTCCGTGATGAAATAGAAGATGCCATTGACGACCTTCTCGGCAACCAAATAGAACTTATCTCTTTTACCTCTCCTCACAATAAAAATATTGAATCCGTACAATTCGCAATAAAAACTCCGGAACTTATGTATGAAGATGACAAGGAAGAAATTATCGAGAAAGAAGAATCCAAAAACTTTATCCAAAAGCTTTTCAGTCTTTTCGGAATTGAGATATGATTTTAAAGCGTCTGCGAAAAATGCAGGCGCTTCGTTTTTATAAAAGATATTGCTGTTTTGTAATAAATGTAGTATAATTACGGTGTATATATTTTAAGAAAGAGGGTTACATATGAATGCCTATTTAAAATTATCGATAGCGGCACTGCTTCCCGTTCTGGCTTCTGTGCTACTGCATATTTTTGATAAAAAAACAGCATCCTCAAAAATCAACGAAACCGTAAAACAGATAATATACGGCATTATCTTCGGAGCCATCGCCATCGTCGGTACCGAATGGGGTATACCGATAAACGGTGCTCAAGTTAACTGCCGTGATGCTGCCGTGCTCATTTCCGGACTTATGTTCGGCGCCCCGGCGGGCATAATCGCAGGTATAATCGGCGGTGTTGAACGCTGGGTAGCCGTTGCCTGGGGAATTGGTACTTTCACCAGAGTGGCCTGCTCCGTCTCAACCATAATTGCCGGAATTTATGCCGCAGTTCTCCGCAAATATATGTTTGAAAACAAAAAGCCCGGTGTTTTCATCTCTTTTGCAATAGGAATAGTAATGGAAATATTCCATTTGACTATGGTTTTCATAACGAATATCGCAACTCCCGAAAAAGCAATGTCAGTCGTTGAAGCCTGCACGATTCCGATGGTAATTGCAAACGGTGTTTCCGTAATGCTCGCCGCTTTGTTTCTCTCCATTCTTTCCCATGATTTCCGTGCGGAAAAGCAAAGAACGACTCATATTTCCCAGACCATTCAGCGCTGGCTTCTCATAACAGTTGTTTTAGCTTTTGCCGTAACATCTTTCTTTGTATTCAGACTCCAGGATGAACTTGCAAAAAACCAAGAGGATAGTCTTCTTACTCTTGCCCTTGATGAAACGGCAAGTGATATTGAGGACACTTCAAACGATAACCTTCTCAATCTTGCACATAAAATAGCCGGTGAAGTTACAACAGAAAGTAACCTTGTCTCGATTGCTCAAAAATACAGCGTTTCCGAAATAGATCTTATTGATAAAAACGGTATAATAATAAACAGTAATAATAAAGATTTTATAGGATTCGATATGTCATCCGGCGAACAATCCGCCGAGTTTCTCTGTCTTCTCGGCTCTACGATCGAATATGCTCAAGAATACGGTCCGATATCTTATGACGAATCTTTGAGCAGAAAATATGGCGGAGTAAAAACCGATTATGGATTTATTCAAATAGGATATGATGCAGAAGACTTCCAGAAAAAGATTTCGGCTCAAGTTTCCGGTGCTACTAAAAACCGTCATGTCGGACAGACCGGTTTCATTTTCATAATCGACAGAAACGGTCAAATAGTAAGTATTCCTTCCGGACTTACCCCACAGGTAATCGCATCAGAATATAAAAATGCCGAAAAAGGCAACGAAAACGAAACATTCTTTGCCTCTTTAAACGGAACACCCTCCTATTGCCAATATGTCAATAGCGAAGGATATACAATAGTTTCCGTTCTTCCACAGGAAGAAGCGCTTAAAACAAGAAATATAGCGCTTTACGTAAACACCTTTATGGAGATACTTGTATTTGCCGCGCTCTTCGGACTTATCTACATGCTTATTAAGAAAGTAGTTGTTAACCAAATCAAAAACGTTAACAGTTCCCTTTCGAAAATCACCGGAGGAAATCTTGACGAGGTTGTAAACGTAAGGACAAACGAAGAATTTGCTTCCCTTTCCGACGATATCAACTCAACCGTTGATACTCTTAAAAATTATATTGCGGAAGCATCCGCAAGGATAGATGCTGAACTTGAATTTGCAAAAAACATTCAGGCGTCTGCCCTTCCCAATATTTTCCCCGCATTTCCTAAAAGAAAAGATTTCGATATATTCGCAAGTATGAACCCCGCAAAAGAAGTCGGCGGCGATTTCTATGATTTCTATCTGACCGGTAACGATACGCTCCATTTCCTTATTGCAGACGTTTCCGGTAAAGGTATTCCTGCCGCAATGTTTATGATGAGAGCAAAAACCGAGCTCAAAAGCCTCACCGAAAGCGGAACTCCGATAAACGAAGTATTCACTCACGGAAATGCCGCTCTCTGTGAAGGAAATGACGCGGGAATGTTCGTTACCGCCTGGCAGGGAGGCATTGACCTTACAAACGGACTCGTTCAGTTTGTAAACGCCGGACACAACCCTCCCCTTGTTCGCCACGGAAACGGAAAATTTGAATATCTCCGTTCAAAAGTCGGTTTTGTTCTCGCCGGCATGGATGGTTTCAACTATAAGACGCAGGAAATCCAGCTTGAACGTGGAGACACGATTTACCTTTATACGGACGGTGTAACTGAGGCCACAAACGCCAATACCGAGCTTTTTGGTGAAGACAGACTCTTTGAAGCGATCAATGATCACGAATTTGAAAATATGCAGGACCTCTGCAAATTCGTAAAGGGAAAAGTTGATGAATTTGTCGGCGAAGCGCCGCAATTCGACGATATCACAATGGTCGCGCTCAAATTCATCGGAACTCCGCCGCCTCCTTCCATGCACTTTGACGAAGCAAGCATTGACGATATTCCCGCTATCACCGATTTCCTCGAAACCGAACTTTCCAAAATTGATTTCCCGATGAAATCTCTTATTCAGGTAAATATTGCATTGGATGAGGTTTACAGCAACATTGTTAAATACGGATATCCGAATAAGCCCGGTCCTGCAACCGTAAAACTCATCGTAAAGGATGATCCTAAAACGGTATATATCCGATTTGAAGATTCCGGTATTCCTTATAACCCGCTACGTTATGAAGATCCGGATATTACCCTTCCTGCCGAACAGCGTGATATAGGCGGTCTCGGAATCTATATGGTCAAAAAGACAATGGATGACGTAATGTATAAATACGAAGGTGGAAAGAACATTCTGACGCTCAAGAAATTGTACTGATAACAAAAAAGAGGGTTTAACTTGGGTAATTTTTACGAAAAGTATGTAAATCTTTGTGCGAAAGTTAATAAATCTCCGAGCAAAGTAGCTGAAGAGATAGGTTTTTCTCGCACGAGTCCTCACGGCTGGAAAAGGGGAAAGCAGCCAAGTGATGCAAATCTTATTAGGATTTCCGCTTATTTTAATGTTCCAACGGATTATTTTTCAGAAAATGAGCAAAAAAATAAGCTCGTTGAAGAAAATTCAAACGAGCTTGAAATTGAAAAACTTATAACTATGTTTAGCGCTTTGTCTCCGGAAGAGCAGAAGCAAACTCTTTCTTACATGAAATTTCAGATTTCTCAAAGGAACAAATAAAAGTTTCGAGTTCTTTTAATTCATCACTGTTTAACTGCTTTAATAATTCAACAAATTCTTCCATTCGCTTTCTTTCCTATCCAAGTGTGTAAAAGAACATTTGTTCTTTTTGTTAACACAATAATAGCACTAAATGAAAGAAAAATCAATAGCAAAATAATTATGGTACATTTTTACACCGAAAAGAGGGATTTATTGTATGTTTTATGAAATTTTCAAAAAATTATGTAAAGCAAAAGGCGAAAGTGTATCTTATGCTTGTTCTCGAATCGGGTTTAGCAAAGCAACAAGTACCAAATGGAAGAATACCGGAGCTGTTCCAACTACAAAAAATTTACAGCTAATTGCTAATTATTTTGGCGTTCCGGTTTCTGCTTTACTCGAAAGTGAGCAAAAAAATAAGTCTACCGGAGATGCCCCCGATGAACTTGAAACGGCTGAATTTATGGTAATGTTTAATTCTCTTTCTCCCGATGAGAAGAAACAGGCTCTTGATTATATGCGTTTTCAGATTTTGCAAAGGAAGAAGTGTGGTGGAATATAATGCAAGCACATAAACTCCCTTCCGGTAACTACCGAGTTCAAGGCACATACAAAGACCGTAACGGTAAGGTGATCCGTAAGAGCTTTACGGCTAAAACCGCAAAAGAAGCATTACGCAAGGCATACGAATTTGATGTTTTGAGCGTTGCCACAAAAAACGATAAAATTACCCTTACCGAAGCGATGAAAGCGTATAACGAGATAAAAACAGCCGTCCTGTCGCCGTCTACCATAAGAGAATACTATTCACTTTCGGAGCAAGCGTTTAATGACATTAAAGCGTTAAGGTTGGACGAATTTTCAACGGTTGTTCTTCAAAAATGGGTAAATAATTTTTCTAAAAATCACTCTCCGAAATACACCAAAAACGCCTATTTCTATCTTTTAACCGTGCTCAAATATAATAAAATCCCTTGCGATTTCGACGTAACGCTTCCGGCAAAGAAAAAAATTGAGTATCACGTCATTACCGATGACGAAATGAGAACGGTTCTTCGAGAGACCGCCGGAACGGATTTAGGAATTGCCATAGCTTTGGCGGCTTTCATACCCGCTCGCAGGTCGGAAATTTGCGCTTTAAGGCAGTCCGATATAGATAGGGTAAATAACACTATAAGAATAAATAAAGCCGTTGTACGCAACGAAATAGGGCAATGGGTCGAAAAAGACACAACTAAAACATTTGAAAGCACAAGAACGGTTGAAATCCCAAAAGCCATAATTGATATGATACCGAAAGACCGAGATAGAATTTTCGATTTTGCTCCAAGTGTTATTCACGGACGGTTTGAACGCCTAAAAAGCCGTTTGGGATTTAACTTCCGGTTCCATGATCTCCGGCACTACGGAGCAACCTTCCTACACGCCCAGGGAATACCTGATAAGTACATAATGCAACGTGGCGGCTGGTCGAATGTTTCAACTCTGCAAAATATTTACACGCATTGCTTGCCGGAAGAAACAAACATTGCTTCATCAGCCGTAAATAATAAATTCAACGCTCTCGTTTGAGGGCGTTTTTTTATAAAATTTCGTGTGCATTTCGTGTGCATTTTGCTCCGAAATTTGCACACGTGTGCACGATTTTTAAAGATTTTTTCAATTTTTTTAAAGATTTTTTTAGTTATTTTCAAGAATTTTTTAATCATAAAACCGCATAACAAAGCCACAAAGTCATGACCACCCCTA
>JAZLFU010000214.1:0-4648 GCA_045615915.1 Oscillospiraceae bacterium | reverse complement strand
TATGGTGGCGTTTAGATGAAGACACAACGATCTATTCCACAAACAAAAATTATCAGATAAAACGTCTTGAAATCTTTTTATACAACGATAAAGATTGTGATATCGAGGTATCAAGCGGAAAATGCAGAGAAAACGGCGCAGCGGTAAAAGCGGGAAACGTTGTTCATATTGACGATATCCATTCCCCTTCGGTTTCATTTACATATGCTAAGAATATTAGCAAATATTGCTGCGGCACGGATGTCATCGTATATTATGAGCCTGTTGGTACCGCTTCCGTTCTTTCCGAAGGAAATGGCACGATCGCTGTCGGCATCGCAGCAGCGGCGGTCGCTGTTGCGGCGGTTGTCATGATCGCGAAGAAAAAGAAAGCGGCAAAGGAATAAAAAGACCGGTTTTTCATCCGTCTTTTTTGCCTTCGACAAAAAATCCACCTTCCCCCGAGGGGGAAGGCTTTAAAGGAGAAATAAAATGAAAAAAATCATCAGTATCGCTTTGGCGCTCGCGATGCTCACGGCGCTTGCCGTGCCGGTTTTCGCGGAGGAAGAGCTTCTCTTTGCCGAATACGCCGAGATTGGTGAAGGGACTTATTTCGACACCGGCTACTTTTTCAGTTGGAAACCGGACAGAGTCGTGATGGACGTTGACGTAAAAAGCAGGAACGAGACCTGGTTCGGAACGAAGCAGGAAGTCTATTTGTTTACGGCGGATGAAGGAATGTTTTTTTATGATTACTGTTTTTACTATTGTTTTTTATCGAACAGCGAAGATGGCATCCTGTGCGGCAGCGGGAAAATATGCGAAACGGACGGTCTCGGAAGCCTTCCGAACGGAAGGCATACGGTAGAGCTTCGGCGAAACGGCGATTACACCAAAAAAATTCTCGGAACGGATATCTACGTCGATGGCGTGAAAAGACATGAGATCAAAGACATCGACATACCGAACATCTCCCTGTATCTTTTCGGAACGCATGTCTATGATTTTGCTTTCAATTCGCAGGTCGATCCTTATGAACACGGCGTAAACGAATACGCGGACAACGCCGGGAACATCACGTTCTATTCCTGCCGGATCTATGAAGGCAACGAGCTTATCCATGATTACGTTCCGGCGGTCGTCAAAGCGACGAATCAGCCGGTCATCTACGACGCCGTGACGGGAACGTACCGGCCGTACAGCGGAAACGCCGGAAACGTCGTTTCCTATAACCTTTCCGGACAGGGTTATCGGGATGCTCCCGCTTCCGTTCTTTCCGAAGGCAGTACCTGGATCATTGCGGCGGTCGGTGTCTGCGTAGTCATCGGCGCTGCAATAATTATCCACAAGAGAAAACAGACAGAATAAAAAAACAGAGGCTTTTTCGGAAGCCTCTTTTTTGTTGCGCGTTTCACCCCTCACCTCCCCATTTCACAATTCACCATTAAAATTATCATTCCATTAACAATTAGAACATAAATTTGCGGTATATTCTTATTTGGAATTTTTTACTCTGTTTGACAATGGCATATAAATTATTATATAATTATATATTAACCAAAAGGCGTTTTTTTACGAATATCAAATGTTTATATAAAGGAGAAAACTATGGCTGAAACAGAAACAATGGAAAAGGTGAGCTTTTTCAGGAAGCATAAGAAACCTATTATTGCTCTTGGAGTGGTCGCCGCTCTCGGTGTTGCGGGCTTTTTCGGCGGGCGCGCTTTTCTCCAAAAGCAAAAGGAAGCGGAAACGCCGGTTTATGAGTTTATCCGCACCGTAACCCTCGAAAAAGGCTCTCTCGAAGACGTTGTTACCGCAACCGGAACGGTAGCGAGCGGCAATACCTCCACCGTTACCTATTCGAGCGGAATGGGCTATTCCGTTCCGAAGGTAAAGGAAGTCAACGTTGCGGTGGGCGACCTTGTAAATGAAGGCGATGTCATAGTTACCCTTGATACCGAATCCATACAGAAATCAATAGATGACGAAATAGAGCGTATGAACAAAACCCGTGATAAGGCAAAGGAAGCCTACGATGACGCTCTCGAAGCCTACGAAGACGCAAAGGAAGCCTACGAGGATTACGAGGACGACTACTACGACGCGAAGAGAGAATACAACAGCGCACAAAGTGATTATAACACCGCCAAAAAAAGCGTAAAGCAATTCCAAATTGACTATGACGAAGCCTATGAAAATCAGGAAAAATTGGGCCGCGTATATAACAAAAAGTTAGATGAACGGAACGGTGCGGAAGCCAAACTCAAAAAAGCTTCCGCCGCATTGGAAGCCGATCCGGAAAACCAGACTCTCATAGACGCAGAAGCCGCCGCAGAACAGGCTCGCGATGATGCGCAGGCAGCTTTTGAAGCAGCCGAAAAAGATTATAATGACGCTAAACTGGTAACAGACAAAGCGATGTTGGCTCTTCAGGATACCAAAAACCATTGTAACTACGATATCTACGAAAAAACATATGAAGCCAAAAAACAGATTTATGACGGTATGGAAAACGGTCTCGACCAGCTCGAAATGAAACTTGAAAGCGCGGAGAAGATGCGCGACAGCGCCAAGGAGGCCTATGAGGATTCCCTCGAAAGCTCCGATATCCTCGAAGACCTTTACGAAGACCTTGACGAGTGCAGTCTGAAAGCCGAAACCACCGGAAAGGTAACCGCCCTCAACGTAAGCGTGGGCGATACGCCCGCCGGAGTTATCGCGGCAATACAGGATACCGACGCTCTGATAATCAAAATAACCATTTCCGAATCGGATATCAATGACGTATCCCTCGGAATGACCTGCCATATAACAAGCGATGCCACCGAAGGAAACATTCGCGGAAGGCTCACCCAGATAGATCCCGTTTCCTCCCAGGGCGGAGTTTTCGGCGCGGAGGTTACCGTGCTCGATGAGAATACCGGCCTCCTTGTCGGAATGAACGCCAGCGTCGATATAGTTCTTTCGAGCACCGATAACTGCTTCACCGTTCCCTATGACGCCGTTGGTACCGATGAAAAAGGAAGCTTCATCTACCGGAGCACCGGCGGCGAAGGTGTCAATATGACCTTTGAGCAGGTTTACGTAACCACCGGCGAACAGAACGATTACTATATCGAAATAAGCGGCGACGGTCTCAAAGAAGGCGATATCATTCGCGCCAGCGCCGACCTCACCCTCGGAATAGAGAGCACCGATGAGCAAAGCGATTACCTCGATATGATGAACGGAATGAGCAATATGGGTATGGAGCATATGAACGGCGGTATGCCAAACGGCGGTGAACGTCCCCAAGGTATGCCCGGCGGCGGTTTCGGAGGCTGATGCTCATGGCGGAAAAGAAACCCATAATCGAAATGAAGAACATACATAAGAGCTATTATATAGGTCAGCCCAACGAGCTTGAGATACTCCACGGAATAGATTTGACCGTATACGAAGGCGAGTTTGTGGCGATAGTCGGTGAATCCGGCTCCGGAAAATCAACTCTTATGAACATAATCGGCGCTCTTGACCGTCCCACGAGCGGGAGCTATTTCCTTGACGGAACGGATGTGGAAAGCGCCAATGACAACAAGCTTTCGGAGATAAGGAATAAGCAGGTCGGCTTTGTTTTCCAGACCTTCAACCTCATAGGAAGACAGTCCGCCCTCAAAAACGTGGAACTCCCCATGCTCTATGCTCACGTGCCGCAAAGGGAGAGAACTCAAAGGGCAAAGGAGCTTCTTGCCATGGTAAATATGAGCGAAAGGGCAAGCCACCAGCCAAAAGAACTTTCCGGCGGACAGAAACAGCGTGTCGCCATAGCAAGGGCAATGGCCAATAATCCTTCGATACTCCTTGCGGATGAGCCTACCGGCGCCCTTGACAGCGCCACCAGCCGCACCGTTATGGATATATTCCATGACCTCCATAAAAACCAGGGGAAGACCATAGTCCTCATAACCCACAGCACTGCTCTTGCCGAGGAATGTGAGCGGGTAATAACCCTTATGGACGGTATGATAGTGAATGAACGAAGGGGGCAGGGCTATGTGGGATAACGTACTTCTCGCTCTCCAAAGCTTGAGCACCAATAAAATGCGCGCCGTTCTGACCATGCTCGGTATAATAATCGGAATAGGCGCTGTTATCGCCATTGAAACGGTTGGCGGAAGCCTTTCCGGAACTATTACGGACAGTATGTCCTCCTTCGGCGCTTCGGATATAACCGTTTCCGTCGTGCAGAAGGAGGAGGACGACTCCAACCCCTTCGGAATAACGCTCCGCCTTTTCCAAAGCGCGACTCCGGACGAAAAGTCCCGCATCACCGAAACCATGATAGCCGAATACCGCGAAGCCTTCGGCGATAAGGTCGAAGCCGTAAAGCTCACCGAAAGTGTGGGAACGGGAACGGTAAGCGCCGATGACGTAACAGTAAGCGTTTCCGGTTGGAACAATGACGCCCAGAGCGCCGAGGATTTAGAGCTTCTTTACGGAAGATTTCTCAATAACGAAAGGGACGGAGAACGCAATGTCTGTCTTGTGGCGGATAAATTCGTCGAGGACGCCATGGACGTTCCGGCGATAAATGCCATAGGCGAAGCCATTCGCGTAACGGTGAACAGAAAGCCCCGGGTGTTCTATATAGTCGGCGTGTATAAATACGAAGAAGGAGCGGACCTCA
>JAZLFU010000213.1:0-3872 GCA_045615915.1 Oscillospiraceae bacterium | reverse complement strand
GTATCTTTTGTTGCAAGGGCTTTCGCAAGTCTTCCACAAATGGTATCCATATCTTTTCCGGTGTAGATCATTTTGCCCTCTTTCATGGCAAGGAATTCGCCGGCTTTTATTTTATGTCCGTCAAAATCGGAATCTCTTGCGGCAAAGGTTACCTGACCGGTGGCAACTGCGGAAAGAGCTTCGTTCATTGCGGAGGTGTTATCCGCAACGGCAGAATCCGGATCGTATGAAAGCATTGCGGAAATGCCCTGGGGAACAGTTCTGCTCGGAATAACTATTACGTTTCGGTCTGCGATTTCCGCGGCCTGATTTGCCACCATAATAATATTTTTGTTGTTCGGAAGAACGAATACGTTTTGCGCCGGAGTTGCCTGAATTGCGGCAAGTATATCTTCGGTAGAGGGATTCATTGTCTGGCCGCCGTAAACAACGTTATCACAGCCGAGATCTTTAAATATATCGGTAAGACCTTCTCCTGCGCAAACGGAAACGAAACCAAACGCCGTATCCGGGTCTACCTCGGCATACGGGAATTTTTCTTCGGCGGTCTGTTCTTTTTCTTCGGTATGTTCATCTCCGTTTAAAGAGGTGTGCTGAAGCTTCATATTTTCGATTTTTACAGTTTGGAGAGTTCCGTAATTGAGGGCTTCGGTAAGAACTTTTCCGGGATCGTTTGTATGAACGTGGAATTTAATTATACTTTCATCGGCAATAAAAACAAGACTGTCGCCGATAGAAGCTAAAAATCTTTTGAAACTGTCGGGGTTTTTGCTGTCGGGAATCCTGTCTATTATTGATTCGGTACAGTATGCAAAACGGATATCCTGTTCGGAAGCGCCCGCGGCGGAAACAGGAACTTTTTCGGCTTCGGTTTCATTTGCCTCAACTATTCTTCCGGTAAACATGAGGTTCCACATGCCTTCCATTATATAAACAAGACCTTGACCGCCGGCATCGACTACGCCGCTCTTTTTGAGGATGGGGAGCATTTCAGGAGTTTCGTCAAGGGCTTTCTGGGCTTGGAGGAACATTCCGTAAAATACTGTTGAAACGGAATTATCGTATTGTATTATTTCGTTTGCTTTTTCGGAAGCACAGCGTGCGACTGTAAGTATAGTACCCTCGGTGGGTTTCATTACGGCTTTGTAAGCGGCATCAACACCAAGAGAAAACGCATGGGCGATATCCGCTCCGTCCGCTGATTCTTTGCCGCGAAGTCCCATTGCGAAGCCGCGGAAAAGGAGAGAGAGTATAGCACCGGAGTTTCCTCTTGCTCCGCGCATAAATGCGGATGCGGCCGTTTTGCTGACTTCTTCGACTGTTGCGTCATCGCTTAAATTCACAAGCTCTTTTGCACCGTTTCCGACAGTCATTGACATATTCGTTCCGGTGTCTCCGTCCGGTACGGGGAAGACATTAAGAGCGTCTACCTCTGTTTTTTTGTTGTTAAGATTGTTCGCTCCGGAAATAAACGCATCACGAAGCTGTTTTCCGTTTATCAAAAGTCTCAACTCCTTAAAATTGAACGGCTGATAGAAAATTTATCAATTATAAATAAAAATTACATATCATTATATCACATAATACTATAAACATAAAGAAGAAAAAGAAAAAAATTGAAAATATTTTAATTTTTATTCCAATCCAATATGTTATAGAACATATCAAAATCCGTTCCACCGAAAGAAACGGCAAGATCTCTTGAATATATTACACAGCTTTTTGTATAGCAAAGCGGAACGAAAGGGACAAATTCGTTATATTGGTTGATAAGCTCGGAAACGGAAATATTGCCGGCCATAAATTCTGTCCAGTAATTATACATATCCTCTTTTGGCGATGAGGAATATCCGTATGAATCGTTCGGGGCGAATATGGAGGATATATCCATATCCGAATCGACTTTGGTTTCACCGATAAGCATATCGTAATCGTAATTTTCGATTGCTTCCAGATAGTCGGAATAAGATACGGAATTTACGGTTGCCTCTATTCCAATCTCTTTCAGCATTTCCGCAATGGCTCCGGCAAGAGAAACCCTTGTTTTGTTTACGTTGCATACCAAAATGTCAAAAGATATTCTTCCGCCTCTGCTGTTTGTTCTGAAGCCTTCGCTGTCTCGTGCGGTAAAACCGATATCGTCAAGCAAAAGGTTTGCGGACATAAGGTCGAGGTTGCATTTTGAAATGAACTCCATTTCATAGAAATCCGGTACGAAAAAGCTTCTCGGAACAGAAGCAAAGTTACCGTAAATATCGCTTGAAATAAAGTTGTAATCAATGGCGGCGGCTATCGCTTTTCTGAAATCCGGGCGGTTTAAAAAGGGAACGCCGCTGTTGAATTCAAGGTAGACCAGTTTGTTCGTTTGAAGTCCGCCGATGCCGCCTATTGATGAAGTGCCGAGGGAAAGAGGGTCGGCGCAGTAAATACAGTTGTATACTCCCATTTTCATTTCATATATCAAAAGATCGTGGTCGGAAATGGGAACAAGCTCAATTTCTTTTATCGAGCAGTCATTGTTGGCAAAAAGCGAAGAACCGTCTTCGGAGATAGAATATCTTCCGGGAAAATATTCGGGATTTCCCAAAGTTTCGAAAGAAATTACCGGAAAAGTGAGAAGATTTGGGAAATATCTGTCCGCCCGGTTAAGAACTATTTTGCAGCAGGTGGCATTGATTACCGTTACGGAATCCACTACGTCAAGAGAAGAACGGTAGTAGCTGTTTTCTGCCATTGCCTGCTGTACTGAATATTTTAAATCGTATGCGGTAAATTCATTTCCGTTTGGGAAAGAGAGTCCGTCTTCAATATGAACGTACCATTCAATATTATCAGGTGAAGATATTCCCGAAACGAGGTCGTATTCATAATTGTATGATGAAGTAAGGGTTACCATTGAGCGGTAAATAAGTCCGCATATATATCTGTTCGGTTTGCTTGACGCGGAGTAGGGAGAAAGCCCTTCTTCGTAATCGTAAGGAATTTTGAGCACCGAAAAATTTTTGTCTTCATTCGGAGAATATCCGTCGGTTACGGGAACTAATCTTGTTACTTCGGTTTGCTGATTTTTGTTCTCACAGCCGGAAAAAAGAAACAGCAAAGCAAAAGCAAAGGCAATTATTCTTTTTATTTTCATTTTAAAGCTCCAAAATCAGCGCAGATCGAAACGCTCGATATGAACGGCTTTTCCCGTTGCGTCATCGGTTTCCGCAAAAATTCCCTGTACCTTACAAGGGCCTTTTGCTATTTCCATCCCGCTTCTTAAATGAGTTATCATAAAATTTGTGGATACCTCTGTTTTAATTCCGAGAACGGAATCGATAGGACCGCACATGCCGATATCGGAAATAAACGCGGTACCGCCGGGAAGTATTTCTTCATCCGCTGTCGGAACGTGGGTATGCGTTCCGAACATAAGGGAAACTTTTCCGTCAAGATATCTTGCAAGGGCAATTTTTTCACTCGTTGCTTCGGCGTGCATATCAACGATTACAGTATTGCAGTCGAGCTTTGAAATTATTTTTTCCGCGCAGAGAAACGGACTTTCATAGGCCATATCGAGAAATACATTTCCGATAAGGTTTACTACGGCACAACGGTATTTTCCTTTTTCAATTATATAAACTCCGCTTCCGGGAGCCGAGGGATGAAGGTTCGCAGGCCTTAATACGCCGCATTCACGCTCATACAGTTCCTCCATATCCCGGCTTCTTAAAGAATGGTTTCCTCCGGTAATGGCGTCCGCTCCGAAGGCGAAAATAGATTCGGCATTGTGGAGATTTATGCTTGAATTATCTCCAGCGTTCTCTCCGTTGACTATGATTATATCGGGAGAATATTTTTCGCGAAGCTCCGGAATCTTTTTCCGAAGG
>JAZLFU010000212.1:0-2260 GCA_045615915.1 Oscillospiraceae bacterium | reverse complement strand
GGTTATCTCAATAACGTCAGCCTTTTCATTTTTACAAACCGCACCCGCTCCGTCAGCGTTTTCTATAAACACCCGTTCTTCCGCTTCAAGCGTGTTGAGCACGAGCTCTATGCTTCCGTGAAGGTCTATTCTCCGCTTGTTTATTGCCCGGCAGTTAAGTTCTCCGCAAACCGCGTTCAGTTCCGCGGCGGATACCTTTCCTCCCTCTCTTTTGAAATTGTGGCTAAAAGGCTGAAGCTGTCCGCAGGAACAAAGTTCTCCGTTTTCGGAAACGTAAATGACTTCGATATTTACGTTCCCGGAAGCTGTTTCTCCGGCTTCATCGGACACAACCGGCATTGCAATAATTTTTGCGTCATACCTCAAAATCTTCATAACGTCCGGATAATAATCCGGCAGTATTATCGAACATTCCAACGGCAACACCGCTTTCTTTTCTTCCGGAGTGTTGCAGCAGACAACTCTGTTTTCGTTCAAATTTAGCTCCATAAAAATTCCTCTCCTTTTCTTTTTCTTGTTAAAGATATGCGCCGGAAAGAAAATTAAGAACAAAAAAAGCGAAGGTGTTCTTTTCCTTCGCTTCTGCATATTATATTTCGGAAGTATGGATATGTATCCCGGCTTCAGTAATATCAATTATTCCGTAACTCGGCTTACCCTCCCGCGGTCTTCCGCAGCTTCCCGGGTTCATTATGTATACTCCGTTTTCATATTCCGTATACGGGATATGTGTATGGCCGTAAAGTATTATATCCGCGCCGAACTTTGCTCCTTCATTTTTGAGCGCATCAAGAGAACTTTTTACTCCGAAACGATCACCGTGGGTTAGAAATATCCTTTTGCCGCCGAATTCAAGTATATCATAATCTTTTTTCTCGGAGCCGAAATCACAGTTTCCGGCTACAAAAATAAGTTTCTTTTTGGAATACGCGTAACTCAAAAACTCAACCTCACGTTCCCCGTCGCCGAGGTGAATAAAAATTTCGGCGTCATCTTTATGCATTTCAATTATCTTTTCAAGCACGTCATAGTTGCCGTGGCTATCGGAAAAAACTATCGCTCTCAAAAAAGTACTCTCCTTTTCTCCGGAATATCGCAAACATTTTTCTCATATGACTTATTATATTCCGTTTTCATTTTTATTCAAGACGGAGATTTTATTTTTGAAAGGCGGAATTCTTATGTCCCAAAACAACCTACCAAACTTCACTCCCGCTCAGCAGGAGGCACTCCTTAAAACCGCAAGCCAAAAACTCGGAATACCGATAAATCAGATTGAGAACGCCGTAAAAAGCGGAAATTTCAATTCGGTTATAAATCAAAAAGGATTAAATATTGAAAAGTATATAAATAATCCTAAAATCGTGGAAAGCTTTCTTTCCGATCCCAAAAATCAGGCGGCCATAAAGAAAATGATGGGAGGCGGCTGAATTGCCCGATTTAAGCGACCAGCTCTCGGCAATACTGCAAAACCCGGAGGCGCAGCAGAATATAAGGAATATTATCTCATCTCTTCAGCATGGAAATCCGCCTCCCGACCAAAACCCGCCTCCGCCATTCGATATTTCGGCTCTGTTCGGAGGAAACGGCGGCGCAAATCAGAATGAAAATCAACCCGGGCCGGATATGAACACCCTGCTCAAGCTTCAGCAGATTTTTTCAAAAATGTCCTGTGATGATAAGAACGTCTGTCTTCTGAAAGCGTTAAAGCCTTATCTTCACGAGCCGAAAAAAGCCGATGACGCAATTCGCATGCTCCAACTTATGAGCGTACTCCCCGCTCTTAAAGAATGCGGAATATTCGGAGGTAATATGCCGTGATATGGCACCATAACGACTATTCCGAGGAGGCGATTAACGAAATGCAGAAGGAAGCGGAGGAGCGAATAAAAGCAATGCAGAGCCGCACAAGACTTTTCGAAGAAAATAAAAACGAGCCGACGTACCGGGATTTCCCGAAACAGCCCGTTAAAAATGAATTTCAAAGCCAAAGCAATCCTTTCGGCGCAATAACCGAAATGCTCGGGGACCTGAACGGCGACAGACTTATAATAGTCGCCATCATGTGGCTTCTTTGGAACGAACACGCCGACAGTAAACTGCTGCTGGCACTTGCATACATACTTATGTAAAACGGGGGCGGGGAAAAATTTTCCTTGCCCCTATTTTCAACATAAAAAAGACAAAAAAACGAAAAAAATCTCTTGACAAACAAATTTTTATGTTGTATAGTATTAACGTTGCGATGAGATGAGCCATT
>JAZLFU010000211.1:0-4542 GCA_045615915.1 Oscillospiraceae bacterium | reverse complement strand
ATTCGGGGAGGTAGAGAGTTCGATCCGCTCGTCTCCACCAAAAAGACTTATCACTTGTTGGTAAGTCTTTTTTTATATCAAAAAGGAGATGTAGCTCCTATTGGGAAAAAGCTTGCAATGGCATTCGGGGAGGTAGAGAGTTCGATCCGCTCGTCTCCACCAAAAAGACTTATCACTTGTTGGTAAGTCTTTTTTTATATCCAAAAGGAGATGTAGCTCCTATTGGGAAAAAGCTTGCAATGGCATTCGGGGAGGTAGAGAGTTCGATCCTCTTCGTCTCCACCAGAAAGACTTATCACTTGCTGATAGGTCTTTTTTTATACCGAAAGGGAGCGTAACTCTTATTGGGAAAAAGCTTGCAATGGCATTCGAGGAGGTAGAGAGTTCGATCCGCTCGTCTCCACCATGAAAAAGACTTATCGCTTGCTGATAGGTCTTTTTTATTTTTATTGATATTTTTGCAGCAGAAAAATGTTCTATATAACTTGCCGCTATTTGATTTTTGCTTTTTTACAGCGTGATGAAATGTACTCAAAAACAAAATCGTAATCTTCCGGTTTCACATAGACCTGGTTTTTGGAAAGAAGCTGGTTTACCTTTATGGTGTTTTGCTTTTTCAGACCTATAACCGTTTTTACATTTTTGAATTCAGAAGTGCTTGTCTGTTTCGAGCTGGCAAGAAGTCCGCTTCCCATAGTACTGATATTACCTTTTGCCGCGCCTGAAAGTGTGGTGAGCCAGCCTATTGCCTGCGCTTTTTTGAACTGTTTTTCCTGCTGGATGTGGGTAACGCCTTTTTCATCCATCTCGAAAAGCACTATGTATTTGAAGCCGTATATGGCCGCGAGAATGAAGTAGCCTATAACGGAAAGCACAAGCACTATACAAACGGTTATTCCGTAGACGGTTACAAACGGTTTGAGCGCCTTTAAAAAGCCATCCGAAAGCTCCGAAAACAGAACAACAAGGGCGGGTGCCAGCGCTCCTATGAGCACGACTTTCCATACCGTAAACAAAATGACGGGATTTTTGAGCATGGGATATTCGTAGTACCAGCGATATTTCCCGTCCGGACAAAGAACGATATTTTTGCTTTCCATTTGAGTCCCTCCCAAACACCGGAATCGGCAGGTATATAAAAACTTCTGCCGTTTTCTGCCTTTTTGATTATAGCATAGTGGTTTAAGGGTTGCAAGAATTTCGGCACGGCTTTTTGGTGATTTCAGAAAAACTTTTGTGGAATATATTGTTTTTTTCTCCACGATAGTATAAAATATATGTTGAAAAAGTATATTTTTCAAGGCATTTACAGGTTTAGCAAAATATAGGTTTTAAAACATAAATTCATAAAAAGGGGAGAGATTTTATGCCGGATTTTTTGATTTGGTTCATTGCGGGAGCGTTTTTTATCGTTTTCGGAGTATTTTCGATAAAAAGTGAGAACGCGAAAGCCAAGCGCTGTGTTGCTCCTGCGATAGGTCGTGTTGTGCGCGTTGACGTAGAATATGAAGATAAAGAGGGCAGCACCCATAAAGAAAAAAGCTATGTTCCCGTATTTCAGTATATCGTAAACGGGAATACGGTGGAAAGCTCATCGAATATCAGTTCACGGAATAAAAAAACGTATAACGTCGGAGATACGGCGGAAATACTTTTCAATCCTTCAAAGCCGAAGGAATTTGTCATTAAGGGAAAAAGCAAAAAATCGGGAACAGGCTTCGGAATTGCTATGCTGGCTCTCGGAGCTTTGATGATAGTTCTCGGAATTACACAGATTTGAGGAGGCATACCATGAAAAAGATAATCAGTCTTGTTCTGTGCGTTTTGCTGCTTACGTGTTCCCTCGCCCAGACCGTATTCGCGGAGGATATCTATTTCAATACCCTGAATGACCAGCAGTATTTTACCGATACTATAAACTTTGTTCAATATACGTTTGGTTATACCATTGTGTCGAACTGCAAAAATGATTGGAATCTCGCGCTTGCGGAGAGCGAAGAAGACGGCAGTTATTATACCGCAACGGTAACCGCCGGCAGTACACTTACGTTTCAGATCAACTGCCCGGGCGGCGGTGAAGCTGTAAACCTCGGTATCATGCTGGGCGCGGCCAATGCGGAGGGCGAGAAGATCGGCGGCTATGAAGCGGGAAATTCAGAAGACCGCAGAGAAGCCATCAGCGGAGAATATCTTATACCCGATGATGCGAAAACCATTGAAATTCTGATGCTGGCAATTCCTCATGATATAAACTTTGACGAAGGTGGAATGGCGGGCGTCGCTATGGTACTTAACGTTGAGGGAAAAGAAGAAGGCCCTTTGGCGCCGGCAGGCTCGACCGATACACAGAATACCGAAGGAGAAACGGATGACCAAAGCGACCTCGGTTGGATAATGGACGATAAAAGCGACGAGGTAGACAGTATAGAGGACGCGCTTACCGAAATCGCTAAAGGAGCGGTAAAAACCGCGATCATTTTGGGCGTTGTCGGAATAGGCGCCATAGTCGGAATTATCGCCATAGTTAAGGGCATAGCCGCGAAAAAGGCCGCTGCCGCCGGAGCGAAAGCTGTCGGAAAGGCCGCGGCAAAGAGCGCAAAGCCGGAAAAACCTTTGAGCATGGAAAAGCCCGAAGCTGAAAATATAGACGACAGCTACGTTGTTACCGATCCGGCAACCGGTGCTCAAACCCTTTATGTAAAGGATGCCGAGGGCAACTGGGTTTCTTCTGACGGAAATTCAGTCCTTGATACAGATAAGATACCGGATTGGCAGAAACAGAGAGCATCCGACCGCGCATGGCAGGATCAGTCCAATGAAGGTCTGAAAAAACCGACGACCTTTGAAGATATAGACAGACAGGCGGCTCTGGAAGAGGAAAAGATAGCCAGAGAAAGCTATGTGGAACAGGTCGCTGTAAAGCATGGCGTATACGGCGAGGATGTCGATACAATTTACGAAAAGGTTTCCCATGATCAGGCGAGGGCGGAGGTCGATGCTCATGATTGGAACGAAATTGCCGAGCATAACGATACCGGACTCAAGATAGCGGAAAATCTCAAGACTACCGCGGATTATTCCGTCAGCGCTCTCGGAGCCGTAACGGGGCCTGCCGGAACAGTCGTAAAAGATATCTATGCGGCGGGAACTACAATAGGCGGCGACGTTTCCGAAGCTGTTGCGGCGGGAAAGGATGCCTTTGACGTTGCCCAGGCAGCCGCCGGCGCTGTTACTAAATCTGCCGTAAGCGTTATTCAGAACCATGCCACGGGCGTTGCCGGAAAGGCTGCCGCGGATATTGCCGGAGGAGCGGCTTCCGGCGGAGTTGACGCTTACGTCAAAGGCGAAAACGTCAGCCAGGGTATTGCGAAAGGTACCGCCGGCGGAATTATGAGCAGTATGGTCGATACCGGAGGAGAAATGGTCGGCGCACTTAAAGACGGAAGCAGTTTCGGCACCGATGCAAAGGATTTCGTAAGCTCCGTAAGCGATACCGTTGGGGATTTTATGAAAAACAAATCTTCTGAAGCTGTAAACGAATCTTTCGATAAAACTTTCAAGGAACTGAAACCAAAGAAGTGATTGAAGATTCGGAAAGGAGTATTCCGATGATAGGCAGACAGGTTATAAAAACGAGCCGCGCGTTTACTTTGGAAGAGCTTGAGCAGTTCATGCGGGAACGCTGGGATAAAGAGCGGTATAATGATTTTATGATCGGACGTCCGACGGCGGCGTCGGTTGAAAAATATATTCTGCTTCCGGCTACAGAGCGCTTTATGGTCATCGTGTATTCAAGAAAAGCCGGAGGATTGTTCAGCAGGGATAATAAGGTTATACTTACCGTTTGCGATACTCCTGCCGGAATAAGGCAGGATATAGCCCGTTCCGTTCATTCGCATAATGTTTTCTTCGGAGCCTGGAAAATAGGTACCGCTTTATCTATGGAGGAAGAACGCAAGGGGCCTGCGGAGAATGTTTTACAGGTGTATTCTTCATATATGAGGGAACTGCTTTCTTCCGCCGGATATACCGTATAGCGCCGTTATTTTGCAGTAAAATACTTATTTCCAAAAAAGACTTATCACTTGTTGATAAAACCGGTTTGTAATTTCTGATAAACGGAGGGGAAAATATGAGCGATTATAAAGAGGAACGCCAAAAGATATTGTCAAATGCAAATCAGACTGTGAGGGAGCTTTTGGAGCGGAAATCCGTTCGCGTTTTTACGGAGCGGGAAATTACCGAAGACGAAAAACGGCAGATACTCTATGCGGCGGCGGAAGCACCTACCGCGGGCTGTCAGCAGCTTTATACCGTGCTCAATATCACCGATCCCGAAAAGAAAAAAGCTCTTTCGGAAAGCTGCGACCATCAGCCGTTTATTGAAAAAGCGCCGCTGGTGCTCGTTTTCTGTACCGATTGCCGCCGGTGGCTGAAAGCGTATGAGGAAGCCGGCTGTGAACCGAGAAAACCCGGTGCCGGAGATTTTCTGCTTTCCCTTGCCGATACCGCTATTGCGGCTCAGAATGCGGTAACGGCGGC
>JAZLFU010000210.1:0-6215 GCA_045615915.1 Oscillospiraceae bacterium | reverse complement strand
AGCCGAGTTCATCTCCACATACCGCCATATATGTATCGTAGCTTTCCAAAATATTTCCGTCTTTATCGAGGAAGCCTATGCGGTAATTCGTGTAATAACAGTCATAGCCTTCCGCTTCCCATGTGTCATAGCCGCCTTCTTTGTTAAAATATGCATATACTATCGTATAAGTGAAATCATCGGGATCTCTCCGAAAACTGTAAAGCCATCTGTTGTTTCCGTTCTCCATAGTTCCGAGCTTGAAGTTATCGTTTATATCGAAAATTACTTCAAGGGTTTCCGGCGAATAAACTCTCAGCGTTTCTCTGTTATATTCATAGATATCGCCGTTTTTGAAAAACCCCACTTCGCCGTGATTTCCGGGCATAAGTTCAAAGGTCGTAAGATAGTGTATCTTGCCTGTTTCGTTGTTTTTAAGCAGAATTTTGTTGATTAAAATATCATCGCCCAAATTATTCAGCTTTATGAGCGTATATTTTTCATCCGGAGAATCTCCTATTATCGCTTCCGTTGATTCTTCGCTCACTATATATTCGTGCTCACAGCTTCCGCTGTTAAAATCAACGGTCAGCATCTCTCCGTAGTACTCATTTCTTATCACCGCCACACCGTTATCGAGCGACGCCTCACGACCTTTGTTGTTAATGACAAAATTCATATCCTCGGCTTTTATCATCACTTTGCCGGCGAGTTTTCCGTTTTCAGCGAGCGCCGCCACTCTTTGATCAGCCATATAATAGAAGAAGACTTCCGTATTTCCGCTTTCGTCAGCTACCGAATAGCCATAATAATCCGGCATTGCAAAGTCCTTTCCTTCGGCGCGGAAAGCTTCATCAAGCTCATTGCCGATTTCAAGGAGTATATCATTTATTTCTTCACCCTCCGGTATGGTTTCTTCGCTGTTCTCCGGTGTTTCTGCTTCGGTCTGTTCTTCCTTTTCGTTTTCGCCTTGATCCTGTATTTTTATATTTATATTCCCGCAGGAAATGAAAAGAAAAGTCATTATCAAAGCTGATATAATAACGATAATTTTTTTCATGTAGGGCACTCCTTTCACCACGCGTCCTTTTGCAGGATATGTTCGCTTTCCGCTCTTGCGTCAACGGCGTAATGGATAAATTCACCGTCTTCCGTCCGGTAAGTGAAATATATGATACCGCCGTGGTAGGAAAAGCTCTGTATATCGGCGCAGTATTCGTTGGTTACGGGAAGACCTATTCCAAAATCCGAAAGCCTGTTTCCGTCAATATCGAAAACCACAAATCTATATTCATCGCCGGTGCAGTAGGACGCGGCAAACCGTTCCGAATTAGACTTGTCCTCGGTGTACCAATTCAGCATTTTCGCCTTGAAATCAATTTTAGCGTAATGCTCCGTAGGCGTTTCGCTCAAAAGATCATAGAAATACATTCCGGATCCGCTGCAAAATGTCATAATACGGTTTTCACCGATAATGGTATACCACGCATGGCCGTCTTCATTTCTTTCATTCATATAGTCGAAAGGAACTGCCTCACGAGTATCGCTGTTGTAATAAAAATAATCTCTGTTATCTATGTCGTAAAAGAAAACCATAAGAGCGTTATTTCTTATGCTCTCATCAAATTTTACATTTCTTCCGCTTATATCTCTGTGTGCTGAACTTAACCAGCTGAAATCTAATGAACTATCTTCCCGGTGATAATCAAAATTCTCCACCACGGTAGGAGCGCCATAATGACTTAAAACAATCTCTTTTTTCTCTTTCGGAACATATAATCCTCCGAATGCATTATCCAATCCGTACCATTCCACTCCCGAAAAGTCGTCCAGGCCTATTTCTTCCTCATAATATAAACAAGGGTTTATTCCGAATTGTTTATACGGAGTATATATTGTTTCATTTTTTTCATTCATGTCGATTCGGATTTCCATATATTCCGCAATCATAAATATTGCTCTGTCAAAATCATCGCCCTGCTCCGTTTTCAGAATGACAAGCCTTTGCGGCGCGTACCCCCAGGCGTAACGGAATTCAAAGGGATCATATCTGAACTTCAAAACGTATTTGTCTTCCTCGTGAACAAGCTCCCAATCGTCTATCTCCGGATACTGCCTTATAAGATACTCTCTAAACTGCTTTAGTTCAAGCGCCGGAGTTATAGGCTCTTCCGGAACGGGAATATCGTTTTTATCGGGCTTTTCCTGAAAATCATCTCTTACAAAGCGCATATATTCATCCGCCGTCATGGAAGTATAATAGCCGTCTTCGTCCGGTCCGGAAACCTCGGGATAACCCGACATATCAATGGCATTATCCGGCTCCTTTTGTTCCTCCAAAGCCGTATTTTCTTCTATAATATTTTCTTTTGCCGGATTTTTCTCCGGCAGTATCCCGTTATTTTGCTCGCAGGCAACAAGAACGCCGCAGCCCGCCACTATTATTAAAGCGATAACGGCAAAAAGCGTTCCTTTTTTGAGCTTTGTTGAAAGGATATTGGTAAAACGCTTTTTGAGCACGGATTTTCCGCCGTAAAATCCCGTTGAGAGAAAGAGTTTTCTGTTTCTCCCCCGGCGAACGTTTTCGAGTATGACCTCGCAGTATTCCCGCCGTTCATCATCACGGAATTTTGCGGAAACCTGTTCATCACAGCTTATTTCGATATCGTTTTCCGCCGTCTTTGCCATAAGCGCAACGAAAGGATTGAACCAATGCACCGCCTTTGCCGCAGCGAGAACGAGTTTATACCAAATGTCCTTTCGGGCATAGTGAGTAAGCTCATGGCGGAAGATATAGCCGTATTCTTCGGCGGAAAGCTCCGCTTCCGGTATGAGCACCATAGGTTTTATGAATCCGAGCATCATCGGACTTTTTATGCGCTTATTTTCATAAAGCCTTATGTTTTTTGTATTAAATTCGCCCGAAAGTTCGGAAAATGCCGCCTTCGCATTTTCGGAAGGCACTCTGTTCCAAAGAGAAACACGTTTTTTGAAATGCAGATAGCTTCCGGTGCTCCAAAAAGTCGAAACCAGTACGCCGCCTATCCAGATCACCGCAAGCGCTTCGGTAAAGGAAATTACCTTTTGTTTTTTCTCCGCGGGAGCGACCTTTTTTACCATTTTGATGCTTTCCGAACGCTCTTCCGTTCTTTCATTTTCAAGCAATGCGGTATTTTCTGTTATTCCCCGTCTGTCTTCCGGCGCGGAATATGTAAAAACCATCTCTTTCTTCGGCGGCTCTATTCTTACCGGCGCTTCCGGAAGGGTAAAATTGAAAGGTATAACAAGTCTTAACGCAATAATAAGCCATATCCAATATCTCCATTTTGCGGAAAAACGCTTTTCGGTAAACTTCGATATAAGCATAACCGCGGCAACAGCGGCTCCGCAGGTAAGAGATATTTCCGCAACCGTCAAAAAGATTTTCTCAAGCATTGTCATATCCCTCCCAAAATCAGCCTTTGTTTTTTCTTGTACTGTCTATGAAATTCACAAGCTCCGAAAGGTCGGAATCGCTTATGGCGTTATTCTCATAAAGATTTGCAACAAGAGATTTTACCGAGTGCCCGCAAAGCTTCCCGAAAGTCGAAGCGCTCTCGAAATTGAGATATTCGTCTTCGGAAACAAGGGCGGAATAGATATTTTTCTTCCCGCCGGATTCCTGCTCGCATGAGATGAAGCCCTTTTCGGTAAGCCTTGAAAGGAATTTCAAAACCGTAGTGGGCGCCCATTTGTTTTCGGTAAGCTTTTCCTCTATCTCACTTCTTGTTGCCGGCGCGCCGCATTCCCAAAGCGCCATCATTATTTCAAGCTCCGAGCCGGGAAGATGAGTTATCTCTGTTTTCATATTTTCTCTCCTTCTACATTTGTCTAATATACCTTTATTCTACATTTGTCGAACACGTTTGTCAAGAGTTTTTTGAAAAATATTATTTCGGAGGCGGTAATATAAATATTTAATATATACTTGAAAATGTATAGCATTTCGTGTATAATGTTAAAGAATAATGGGTAATTATGTTTATCGGAGGCGGAATATGAAAGAAATTTATCTTGATAACAGCGCCACAACCCGTGTGATAAAAGAGGCTGCCGACGCCGCATATTCCGTTATGACCGAATTTTACGGAAACCCGTCTTCGCTCCATACAAAAGGTATCGAGGCGGAAAAGATAATGGAACAGGCGCGAAAGGATATTGCCGAAGCCCTCGGTGCCGATCCTGCCGGACTTTATTTCACCTCCGGCGGAACGGAAGCCAATAACCTCGCCGTTGTGGGGACCGCCATGGCAAAAAAGCGCCGCGGAAACAAAGCGGTCATCTCCGCTTACGAACACGATTCCGTAATTAAAGCCGGAAAGCGCATTGAGGAAATGGGCTTTGAAGTTACCTATCTTGAGCCGGATGAAAACGGAGTTATCACTCCCGAAGCGGTCTTTAACGCCGTTGACGATAAAACCGTTCTCGTTTCGGTAATGCTCGTAAACAATGAAATCGGCGCAATAAACGATATCGTAAAGATATCCGCCGCCGCAAAAAGAAAGAATCCCGATATAACGGTACATTGCGACGCAGTTCAGGCGTTCGGCAAAATGCCTTTCCGGGCGGATAAACTCGGCGCCGACCTCATTACAGTTACCGCGCACAAAATATGCGGCCCGAAGGGCATCGGCGCTCTTTGGATAAAGAAAGGCGCAAGAGTCGTTCCCATTCATCTCGGCGGCGAGCAGGAAAAACAGATACGCCCGGGAACGGAGGCAATGCCCCTTATTGCCGCCTTCGGAGTCGCCGCGAAAAAAGCAAAGGAAAATCTTACGGAATTCGGAAAGCTTATGTCCGAGCTTAAAGAGCGTTTTAACGAAGATATAAAAGAAATTGACGGAATAGTGCTCAACTCTAAAGAAAACGCCATTCCGGCAATAGCGAATATCTCCGTTATCGGAATACGGAGCGAAATCATGCTCCACTTTTTGGAGGAACGCGGAATTTACGTTTCAAGCGGTTCCGCCTGTGCTCAAGGTGCAAAGAGCCACGTGCTCAAAGCAATGGGATATTCCGCAGAAAGAGTTGACAGCGCTTTGCGTATAAGCTTTGGAAGAGAAAACACGCTTGAGGATATTGATTTCCTCGTTGACTCCATAAAAATTGCAATGAAAGAACTTTGCAGATGAGGTTTTACTGATGAAAGAAATAATTTTGCTCAAATGCGGAGAGATAGCTCTGAAAGGTCTTAACCGCTCCGGATTTGAGGACAGACTCGTTAAAAACTGTAAAAGGCGTCTTGAGCCCCTCGGTGATTTCAAATTCGGAAAAGCGCAATCGACCATATATATCGAGCCGAAAAGCGAAGATATCGACCTTGACGAAGCGGTGGCAAGGCTCCAAAAGGTCTTCGGAATAGTGGCGCTCACAAGAGCCTGCGTTGCCGAAAAGGACTGGAACGACATAACCGAAAAAGCAAAAAACTATCTTGGAAACGTACTTCCCTTCGTAAAGACGTTCAAAGTCGAAGCGAAGCGTTCCGATAAGAGTTTCCCGATGAAATCTCCGGAGATAAGCCGCGAGATGGGTGCCGTTCTTCTCTCTAAATTTCATCATCTGCGGGTAAACGTAACAAATCCCGACGTTGTGGTAATGGTCGAGATACGCGAAAAATTCGCATATATCCACGGTCAGCAGCTTCCCGGAGCCGGCGGTATGCCTGTCGGAACGAGTGGAAGAGCGCTTCTTCTTCTCTCCGGAGGAATAGACAGTCCCGTTGCCGGTTATATGATGGCAAAACGCGGAGTTGAGATCTGCGCCCTGCATTTCCAGTCGCCGCCATATACCGGAGAAAGAGCCTGGCTTAAAGTACAGACGCTTACCGAAAAACTTACGGAATATTGCGGCGTTATCGACCTTTTCTCCTGCGGCTTTACCGAAGTTCAGGAGGAAATAAAGAAAAACTGCCCGGAGGAGCTTTTCACCGTAATAATGCGCCGCTTTATGATGAGAGTCGCAATGAAGCTTGCCGCCAAAGAGGAATGCGGTGCGATAATAACCGGTGAAAGCCTTGCCCAGGTCGCGAGCCAGACCATGCCGGCAATAGCCTGTACCGATGCGGTCTGCACGATACCGGTTTTCCGTCCCTGCATCGGAATGGATAAACAGGAGATAGTTGAGATCTCTGAAAAGATAGACACCTTTGAAACCTCTATCCTCCCCTATGAGGACTGCTGCACGGTATTCACTCCGAA
>JAZLFU010000209.1:0-2000 GCA_045615915.1 Oscillospiraceae bacterium | reverse complement strand
CTTTGGAAACTGTTATATAATATAAATTGGATTTTTATAAATCGGAGGAAAAAATGGTTAAGAAAAAAGAAGAGTACGGTAACATAAGTATAAAATCTTTAAAAGGAGCGGACAGAGTTCGTAAACGTCCGGCGGTTATATTTGGTTCGGACGGTGTTGAAGGCTGTGAACACGCTGTTTTTGAGATTATTTCCAACGCAATAGATGAAGCGAGAGCGGGCTATGGCGATAAAATAGTTATAAGCCGGTATAATGACGGTTCTTTTGAGGTCGAGGACTTCGGAAGAGGCTGCCCCGTTGATTGGAACGAAAACGAGGAGAAATTCAACTGGGAGCTTGTTTTCTGCGAACTCTATGCGGGCGGTAAATATGATTCAGACAGCGACTATGAATTTTCCCTTGGTTTAAACGGACTCGGACTTTGCTCAACCCAATATTCTTCCGAATGGATGGACGTTGAAATCTGCCGCGACGGTTTTCTCTATAACCTCCGCTTTGAACATGGAGAGAATGTCGGCGGACTTAAAAAAGAACCTACCACCCGTAAGAAAACCGGAACAAAGATTCACTGGAAACCGGATAACCAGGTTTTTACCGATATTTCTATTCCGATAGACTGGTTCAGAGAGGTAATCAAGCGCCAGGCAGTCGTAAACTCCGGAATCGTATTCAATCTTCGCGACCAGAAGACGACCGGAGGCTTTGAAAATGAGGATTTCGTTTACGAAAACGGTATAGTCGATTACGTAAAAGAGATAGCCGGAAACGAGGCTGTTTTGACCGGAGTGCAGTATTGGCAGGGTGAAAGAACAGGCCGCGACCGTGAGGATAAACCGGAATATAAAGTAAAAATGCAGTTTGCCTGCTGTTTTTCCAATAAAGTAAAGCTCATAGAGTATTACCATAACTCAAGCCATCTTGAACACGGCGGCTCTCCGGAAAAAGCGGTAAAATCCGCTTTTGTAAGCCAGATAGACGCATATATCAAGAGCGCCGGAAAATATCTCAAAAATGAGAGCAAGATAAGTTTCCAGGACGTTGAGGACTGTCTGATACTTGTTTCTTCTTCTTTCTCAAGCCAGACTTCTTATGAAAACCAAACGAAAAAGGCAATTACCAATAAATTTATCTCGGACGCTATGACGGAGTTCCTCAAGCACCAGATAGAGGTTTTCTTTATCGAAAATCCCGATGATGCCACAAGAGTTGCGGAACAGGTGCTCATAAACAAGCGCAGCCGCGAGAACGCCGAAAAGACAAGACAGAGCCTTAAAAAGAAACTTACCGCAACAATGGATATGACGAACAGAGTTCAGAAATTCGTTGATTGCCGTACCAAAGACGTAAGCCGCCGCGAGATATATATAGTGGAGGGCGATTCCGCTCTCGGCGCCTGCAAACAGGGAAGAGATTCAGAATTCCAGGCGATAATGCCGGTAAGAGGAAAAATACTCAACTGTCTTAAAGCGGATTACGATAAGATTTTCAAAAGCGATATAATAACCGATTTGCTTAAAGTTCTCGGCTGCGGCGTCGAGGTAAAGAGCAAAGCCAATAAAGAGCTTTCCTCTTTCGATCTTGATAATCTCCGCTGGGATAAAGTGGTTATCTGTACCGATGCTGACGTTGACGGCTATCAGATAAGAACGCTTATTCTCACTATGATATACCGCCTTACTCCGACGCTTATAGAAAAAGGCTACGTTTATATCGCGGAATCTCCGCTTTACGAAATAACCTGCAAGGACGAAACGTATTTCGCTTATACGGAAGATGAGAAGACAAGGATAACCGAAAAGCTCGGCAACGCAAAATATACGGTACAGCGTTCAAAAGGTCTTGGTGAAAACGAGCCGGAAATGATGTGGCTTACAACTATGAATCCGGAAACGAGAAGACTTATAAAGATAACTCCGAGCGAAGCGGAAGCGACCGCGGAAAAATTCGATTTGCTTTTGGGCGATAATCTCCAGGGAAGAAAAGATTATATAGCGACGAAC
>JAZLFU010000208.1:0-3075 GCA_045615915.1 Oscillospiraceae bacterium | reverse complement strand
AAATGGCACGTGAACTCGGAAAGAAAATTCAGTCGGAGGACTCTTACATCCTCTTAAACACGGCTCAAAAGGCTGTTGAAGACGACGATGCTTTGCAGGAAGCCATAGCCGACTTTAATATGAAGAGATATGAGCTTACAAAGGAAGTAGCAAAACAGGACAGAGATGATAAGAAAATCGAAGAACTTGATAAAACAGTTCGCGATATGTATGATAAAGTTACAAACGATCCTAAGATGGTGGCATATAACAACGCTCAGGATGAATTTAACGATATGTTTGAATACGTTATTCATATTCTTCAAATGTCCGCTTCCGGAGATGATCCCGATACTATTCAGAAACCCGAAGAAGGCGGCTGCAGCGGAGATTGCAGTTCCTGTGGCGGTTGCGGCTGATGACAGTGAGAAGAGGTCGAATATATGGATAGAGAAGCTGTTGCAAAAACTCTTGAATATACAATGCTTTGTCCGGATGCAACCCATGCTAAATTACAGCTGGTTTGTGATGCGGCAAAGGAAAACCATGCGGTCGCTGTTTGTGTAAATTCACTTAACGTATATTTTGTTCATAAACAATTAAAAGATAGCGGAGTGAAAACCTGCTGTGTAGTAGGATTTCCTTTGGGAGCCACCGCTTCTGCCGCAAAAGCATTTGAAGCCGCATGCGCCATTGAAGACGGAGCTGAAGAAATCGACATGGTTATGGATATCGCTTCGGCAAAAGTCGGAGATTGGAGGAGAGTGGAGGATGATATTGCAATAGTGCTTGATGCTTGCGATAACAGAGCAAAGCTTAAAGTCATTATTGAATGTTGTCTTCTTACTGATGAAGAAAAGATCAACGCATGTTTTGCGGCAAAAAGGGCAGGAGCGGATTTTGTAAAGACTTCAACAGGATATTCTTCCGGCGGAGCAACAGTTCATGACGTTAAACTTATAAGGGAAACGGTAGGAAATGAAATGGGAGTGAAAGCCGCCGGCGGAATAAAGGATTTTGATACTGCCATGGCTATGATAGAGGCAGGAGCTGACAGGATAGGCACTTCCCATCCAGATGAAATACTTAAATGATAAATTAAAGTATAATATTTATAAATATAAAACAAAGGCCTTTCCAAATAAGGAAAAGCCTTTATTTATGCGCATTTTTCAGATTTGTTATAAAATAAAAGCCCTCACTTTTTTCAAAGTGAAGGCTTTTTTGTTGTACTTCTTATTATTTAAGGAAAAGCGGAAGGAATACAACAGATACGATGGTCATAAGCTTAATAAGAATGTTAAGGGAAGGACCGGAAGTATCTTTGAAAGGATCGCCTACGGTATCACCGACAACGGCGTTCTTGTGAGGATCGGAACCTTTTCCGCCGAAGTTTCCGTTTTCAATGTATTTCTTTGCGTTATCCCAAGCACCACCTGCGTTGGACATGGTAATTGCCATGAGAACGCCGGAAACGAGAGCACCTGCAAGAAGTCCGCCAAGAGCTTCGGCACTGTAAAGACCAACAGCGATGGGGCAGACAACAGCAAGGATACCGGGGAGGAGCATCTCTTTAAGAGAAGCGGAAGTGGAAATATCTACGCATTTGGAGTAATCGGGTTTCTGAGTTCCTTCCATAATTCCGGGGAACTCATGGAACTGACGACGTACTTCTTCGATCATCTCGTTAGCTGCTTTACCAACAGAGTTCATGGTAAGAGCGGAGAAGAGCATAGTAAGCATACCGCCGATGAAAAGACCTGCAACAACTTCAGGTTTGAGAAGGTCGATAGCTGTAAGGTTTGCGATCTGGGAATAAGATACGAAAAGTGCAAGAGCGGTAAGAGCTGCAGAACCAACTGCGAAGCCTTTACCAACTGCTGCGGTGGTGTTACCAACGGAGTCGAGAGTATCGGTGATATCACGAACATCTTCGGGAAGTTCGCTCATTTCAGCGATACCGCCGGCGTTATCGGAGATAGGACCGTAAGCATCAACTGCAATAACAGTACCGGTGGTGGAAAGCATACCAACAGCAGCAATAGCAATTCCGTAAAGACCGAATGCCCAATAAGCACCAAGGATACCTACTGCGATGAGAAGAATCGGGAAAACGGTGGAAGTAAGGCCGGTTGCGTAACCGCTGATAATGCATGTGCCTGCACCGGTCTGGCATTGACGTGCGATTTCCTGAACGGGTTTGTAATCGCCGGAGGTGTAATACTCGGTGATCTTACCAATAGCAACACCAACTACAAGGCCGATGATAACAGCAATGAAAGGCATAAGGCTTCCATCGAAGAAAGTACGGCTGAGGAAGAAGGATGCTACGATAACGATTGCAGAGCTGATATAAGTACCCATATTGAGCTGTTTTGCAGGGTTATTGGTTTTACCGTTTACGAAGAAGACAGCGATTATGGAAGAAATAATACCGATTGCAGCAAGGAAAAGCGGGAAAAGAGAACCGCTTACTTTTGCAACAGCATCAATGGTGTATGCAAGAGTAATGGTGGAAACGATGGAGCCTACATAAGACTCGAAAAGGTCGGATCCCATACCTGCAACGTCGCCTACGTTATCACCGACGTTATCTGCAATAACTGCAGGGTTTCTGGGGTCGTCTTCGGGAATACCGGCTTCAACTTTACCAACAAGGTCAGCGCCGACGTCAGCAGCTTTGGTGTAGATACCGCCGCCAACACGTCCGAAGAGAGCAACGGTAGAAGCACCGAGGCTGAAACCGGTGATGATGGAAGCAAATTTAGCTGCTTCAACGGGCATAAGGCCGTTTTCGGGATTGAAGATAATGTAGGTTGCGGAAACGCCGAGGAGTCCAAGACCTACAACGCAAAGTCCCATAACTGCGCCGCCGCGGAATGCTACTTTGAGAGCAGAGGGCATACCGTTTTTGCTTGCAGCGTTGGTGGTACGTACGTTTGCGTTTGTTGCGGTTTTCATTCCGATGTAGCCTGCAAGTACGGAGAATGCAGCACCGACAAGGAATGCAACACCTGCGAACATTTCAATAAGAAATGCAACAACTGCGCAGAGGATAACTACGAAGATAGCTACCATTTTATATTCGCGTCCAAG
>JAZLFU010000207.1:0-4051 GCA_045615915.1 Oscillospiraceae bacterium | reverse complement strand
TGCAATGGAGGGAGAAGACGAAGAAAGTGCGGACGAAAGAAGCCTTATTGCCTGTCCGGTTTGGAAAAGAATAATTATTACGGCAGCGGGAGCGTGTATGAATTTGCTGCTTGGCTTTATCGTTGTAGTTTTCCTGACTTCGGCTCAAGAACTTATAGGAACGACTACGATAGCGCAATTTTATGAAAATTCGGCAACGGAAAAGTATCTTGAAGTAAATGATAAGATAGTGGAGATAAACGGTGAAAAAATAAATTGCGACCAGGACATAATTTATTCTCTTGTACGAGACCGCGATGGAATAGTCAGTATGGAAGTCCTCCGCGAAGATGAGAGAATTCATATAGATGAAGTCGTTTTTGATACGGAAACTTTGGAAGACGGTAGCAATATAGTTGTGCTTGATTTCAGTATTTACGGTACGGAAAAGTCCATAAAAAATGTAGTATCATATTCATTTAAATGGACTTTTTCTCTCATAAAACTGGTTTGGAATTCTCTTTCTGATTTGGTAAGAGGAAATTTCAGTTTAAACCAAATTTCCGGCCCCGTGGGACTTACAAAAACAATGTCTGAGGTTGCTTCGTCAACGGATATTATGAGTTTACTGCGTCTTTTGGCGCTTGTTACGGTAAACCTAGGAGTATTTAATCTGATTCCGTTACCGGCGCTTGATGGCGGAAGAATATTTTTTATGTTTATAGAACTTATATTCGGGAAACCCATAAACCGTAACGTTGAGGCGACGATACACAGTGTTGGAATGATGCTTTTAATGCTGTTTTCGGCAGTAATAATGTTCAATGATATATTCAGAATAATAACGGGAGGTTAATGTTGTGGCAAAGGAAGTTAAAATAGGAAATATAGCCATAGGCGGAGATAATCCGATAGCCATACAGTCCATGTTGAGCATTCCTTCGACTGATATAGAAAAAAGCGTTTTGCAGGCTATTGAGCTTGAAAAAGCCGGTTGTGAAATACTTCGCGCAGCTGTTCCGGATATGGATGCGGTTGAACTTATTCCTGCGATAAAGGAGAAAATCAATATACCGCTTGTTGCGGATATACACTTTGACTATCGCCTTGCTCTTGCGGCAGTTGAAGCGGGAGTTGATAAGATACGTATAAATCCGGGAAATATCGGCTCGGAAGACAGGGTACAAAAGGTAGTTGAAGCCTGCGGAAATGCTGGGGTCGCAATAAGAGTTGGTGTAAACGGCGGTTCTCTTGACAAAAGGCTCCTTGAAAAATACGGAGCGCCGACAGCAGAGGCTCTTGCCGAAAGCGCAATGGCTCATGTATCAATTCTTGAAAAGTACGGATTTAAAGATACCGTTATTTCAATAAAATCAAGCAACGTAAAAACTATGATGAATGCCTGCCGCCTTGTTTCTGAAAGGTGCGATTATCCGCTTCATCTCGGAGTTACAGAGGCCGGAACAGAGAGAATCGGCATAATAAAAAACGCAATAGGGATAGGCGGACTTTTGGTTGACGGAATAGGTTCTACTATAAGGGTTACGCTTACTGCTGATCCGGTTGAAGAAATATATGCTGCAAAAGATATTTTAAAAGCATCCGGAGTAAGAAAATTTGGCGTGAATATCGTTTCATGTCCGACTTGTGGAAGAACAAGGATAAAACTTATTGATCTTGCCAAAAGGGTTGAAAATGCCGTAAAAGACATGGATAAAGATATTACGGTTGCGGTAATGGGCTGTGTGGTAAATGGCCCAGGAGAGGCAAAAGAAGCTGATATAGGAATTGCAGGCGGAGATAAATGCGGCCTTGTCTTCAGAAAAGGAGAAATAATTCATAAAGTTCCGGAGGAAGGGCTGTTGAAAGCACTTTTAGAAGAAATCGAACGGATGTGAAAATATGGGTAAAACCATTGGAGAGGTTTTCGGAGAAAGCTCTGTAAAATGTCTGTCTTCTACGGTAATAGTCGGTATGAGGATAGATATGGATTCCAGAGAGGTTACTGCGAAAATATCTTCCGATAAAATAATACATAAAAAAGACATATATACATTTCAAAAAGAAATTTGTGAAAAGCTGGGCGTTAAAAACGTTCGGCTTATTCCCGTATACGATTCTTCAATGTTTACCGATGAATATTATCCTGAACTTGTTGCAGAACTCATTAACAGAGGCGCTTCGGTAAACGGATTCCTTTCGGATAGCAGTGTAAAGACGGAAAACGGTACTTTTTACATAACTCTTGTTCATGGCGGAATGGATATACTTTTGCGCTCACATTGCGATATGATGCTCAAAAATATTATTCACGAAGAATTCGGAATTGATTTGAATATAGTTTTTACCGGAATTACGGAGGTGGAAACCGTAAGTGTTCCGGTTGAAGTACCGGTTGTAAAAACGTTTTATGAACCGAAGACAGTAAAAACAGAAGTAGCAGTACAGAACACGAGTTCTGATTTTTCAGATATTCCGATAGATTTATCCGAAACGGAAATTATTATGGGAAAATCCGTAAAGCAACATCCGATGAAGCTTGAAGATATGAATTTGCAGGGCGAAAAAATGCCGGTTGTTGTTTGGGGAGATATTTTTTCTTCCGATAGCAGAGAAACCCGCGACGGAGAGAGCGTTATAATAACTTTGATGATAAACGATCTCACAAGTTCTATTTCCGTAAAAATAATTAAGAAAATCAAAGACTCGGAAAAAGTAAAATCGCTTAAAATAGGCGATACTGTGCTCATTTCCGGGGATGCAACATTTGATAAATATGACCATGAGGTTACTATACGCCCACATGATATATGTAAAGTAAAAAGGGTTCACAGAGCTGACAATGAGCCGGAAAAGCGCTTTGAGCTTCATATGCATACCAATATGTCCCAGATGGACGGAGTTACCCCTGCGGAAAAGCTTGTAAAACGTGCTCATGAATGGGGACACAGAGGAATTGCCGTAACCGATCACGGAGTAGTGCAGGGATTTCCGGAGGTTATGAATGCGGTAAACGCATTAAAAGACAGCAATTTTAAACCGGTTTACGGAGTTGAGGCATATTACGTCGATGATACGGTAAAAGCGGTTTATGGAAATACCGAAGCGACTTTTGAGAGCGAAATAATTGTATTCGACCTGGAAACAACGGGACTTTCAGCAGCCATCGAACGGATAACGGAAATAGGTGCGGTGAGGGTTGTAAACGGAGAACTCGCAGACGAATTCTGCACCTTCGTAAACCCGGAAAAGCATATTCCGGAAAGAATAACAGAACTTACCGGAATTGACGACTCAATGGTTTCTGATGCTCCGAGCGAAGCCGAAGCGCTTAAAATGTTTTATGAATTCTGTGGTAATTCAAGATTTTTGGTTGCTCACAACGCAGGTTTCGATACGAGCTTTTTAAAAGCATCAAATAAAAGATGCGGAATAAAATTCGATTTTGCATATGCGGATACGGTTGCGATTTCCCGTTCAATATATCCCGAATTGAAAAATCATAAGCTTGATACGGTTGGAAATTATCTTAAACTTGCTCCTTTCAATCACCACAGAGCCTGCGATGATGCTCGTGAGCTTGCGCTTATTTTAACAAGAATGACGCATGATTTGAGAGAAAGATATCATATAGACAGTTTTAATCTCATTAACGGGGTTCTCCGCGGAGCAGATCCTAAACAGCTTCCGACATATCACCAGATAATAATTGCCAAAACCCAACGAGGTCTTAAAAACCTTTATGAGATTGTTTCAAAAGCACATGTTGACTATTATAAAAAACGTCCGCGTGTTCCGAAAAGCCTGCTCATAAAATTGAGAGAGGGACTTATTATAGGCTCAGCATGTGAAGCCGGAGAACTTTACAGAGCTGTAAGACAGGGAAAACCGCATGAAGAGCTTGTCGAAATAGCAAGTTTCTATGATTTTCTTGAAATTCAGCCGGTTGGCAACAACAGCTTCCTTATAAGAAACGGCGATGCGGAAAATGTGGATCAGCTTCGCGAATGGAATAAACAAATAGTCGCTCTCGGAGAGGAACTCGGGATACCGGTTGCGGCAACAGGAGACG
>JAZLFU010000206.1:0-1541 GCA_045615915.1 Oscillospiraceae bacterium | reverse complement strand
TTACTTCGCCGTCTATTTCATTTATCTTGTCGCATTGTTTCCTGAAATCTTCCGTTAAATCGGCGTCCTTCGATTTTTTTACGGCGTTTCCGATTTCATAAAATTCTTTTACGGTGTTCGAGCGGCGTTCCTTCCAGCAGTCTCCGTTTTTCTGGCAGAAGGTACAATATTTTCCTGCGGCACCGTTCAATATCGTGCTCATAGCCGTCGTGTTTTCGTGCTCAACGGATTCGAGCACCTTTCTGGTGGTTTCGGAAATATCATTAAGCGCCGCCGCGGCTTGTCCCATTCTCGAAAGCACAAGTTCTTTAACGGTTGCGGAGCTTGCTGTTCTTTCATCATATAGAGCAGCTCCGGCAAAAGCTCTGCTCCATTTTTCCGGAACAAGCAAAAATACGGTAAACGCAACAACGGATTCATAAAACGGAGAAAGCTCCATATATTCTCCCGCCGAAATAAAACAAAACATAAGTTTAACAACAGCAAAAACCGTTCCGGAGCATATTTTCCCGAATGGACTGAACATTCCGCTCATAAGGCCGCCCACCGCGTAACCGGAAAGCACTCCGTCCATATTTGAAGAAGAAAGCGCAACGGCTATCCCCGTCGCTATTCCCGCTATCGAGCCGCCGCTCACTCCGACGTATCTTGCCGCCATAAGAACAACGAAACACGCCGCTATTTCTCCGAGAGATATCCTTCCGAAAGTAACCGGCATAAGCGAAGCGGAAACAATAGCCGCTGTAACTATGATACAGGCTTTATCTCCGGAAGAAAGAGAAGAAAAAATCTTGCCTTCATCAAAAGCCGAACCCGTTCTTCTGAAAAAATATGCCGCGCCCGCAGATATTACCGTTTCCGAAAGAGCCATCACAGCCCCGTAACCGGAAATCGTACTGACCGCCGCGTATCCGAAGCAGGTAACCGCCATACCTCCTCCGGCTATGAGCACCGCCGCCAGATCTCCGGTCAATAATCTTTCAAAAGCGAGCTTTGCCCCGAAGACTGCGATAACCGCCGCCAAATACCTTAACTTACTTTCCGTACTTCCGGAAAACACGTAACCGGTGATTGCTCCCAAAGCCGCCGCAAAACAATCTTTTCTCTTTGCCGCGGCAACCGACGATACTCCAAAAGGCATAATTTTCCCGAAAAGCAGCGCTTCCGCCGACGCAAAGGAAACGATAAACCAAAGCGCCATACTCAATAAATCCGGAACGGCTGCCTTTGCTTTTTCGGATATTCTATTCGGAACGGCCTTTATTTTTGCTTCCATCATTTTAAAATAACTCCTTTTAAGGCGATATTTTCCCCTTAAAATGCAGTATATTCTTTTAAATTTGTAAAATATGTCATATTCTGCGAATATAAAAATATAATCGGATTCTATACGTATTTCCTGTAGGTTTGTCAATGATGTGTTACACATTGGGGAAAGCAAATAGAACCTGTTTAGGGGAGCGCCAATTGAGGGGACGCATGGGGAAATCATTGTATTGGCGTTGGCGAACAGCCAACTGCTTTTGAAAATCATCAAAAGA
>JAZLFU010000205.1:0-6342 GCA_045615915.1 Oscillospiraceae bacterium | reverse complement strand
TGCCGTTGTATACGGATACGCCGCCGGCTTCGTTAGCAGTTGCTTCGTTTCCGGAAATTGTGCCTCCATTCATGGTAAAGGTGCTGCCCTCAACGCAAACACCGCCACCACTACGCTTATTATCACTATAGCCAGCACTCGCTTTGCATTCGCTGATCGTGCTGTTACCGTTCATAATAAAGCTTGCCGTCTTGTCGGAAGCAGCCCAAGTATAAACACCGCCTGCACCATTGCCGGCAGTACAGTTGCTGACTTTACTGCTGTCGTTCATAATAAACGCACAGTTGCAGGCGCAAACACCACCGCCGTCAACCGTCGCCTTGCAGTTAACGATTTCACTGTTGTTGTTCATAGTGAAATTGCCCCAAGTGAAAACGCCGCCGCCCTTTGTTGCCTCGCAACCGGCAATCGTGCCGCCGTTCATGGTAAGCGTTCCACTGATAGCGACATACACTCCACCGCCGAGATATTCACTGCCGCTTAAAAATCCCGTGCCACCTGTGATCACTCCGCCTTTTACGGTTTCGGTGCCGTTTTCATCAAGCACCCAAACACCGCTTTCAAGAACTTTGAACTTGTGCTCAGCGTTCTGGCTGTTGTCTATAACAGTCAGGTTGCCATAAACTTCAATGACGCTACCGTGCTCATTATTATTAGTAGGCTCGTCTTCGGGTGAGATCCGTCCACGGTTAAGCACACAGCCGTTAAGGTCAAGAATAATATTTTTGCCCGCCGGAACGATCAAGGCTCCATTAGTTCCACCATATTGAATATCAGCTAAAAGCTTAATAATAAGCGTTCCGGGAGTCGTTGTATTATCAACTTCAAATACATCGCTACTTACCTCACTACCATTATACATTACTCCTTCAAGCTTATTCCAATCTGATTGTTCCGCCAACGCCATTACCGGCAAAAGACCGATAACCAAAAGCATTGCCAAAAGCAGGCTCAAAATTTTCTTCATCTTTTTTCATCCTTTCCTTATAGCGCACAGCATCATTATCTTTCTTTTCAGAAAGATAAAAAGCGTACGCTTTTTCGCTAAATTTTAATATACCTTATTTAGAATAAATTGTCAACTTTATTGCCTTATTTTTCCGCGAAATCTATTTCCTCTATCTTTGCGTCGCTCCAAAGGCGTTCGAGGGAATAAAATTCCCTTGTTTCCTCATAGAAAATATGGACTATTACGCTTTCGTAATCCATAAGTACCCAGTTCGCCGAAGAATATCCCTCGACTCTTTTCGGCTGTATACCGTCCTCATGGCCGAGGGCGAAATCTATATCGTCCGAAAGGGACTGAACATGGCTCTTGTTGTTCGCGGAACAGATGACGAAATAATCGCCGATACTGCTGACGTCCCGAATTTTGAGCACGCGGATATCCGTTGCCTTTTTGCTGTCAAGAAGTTTTGCTATTTTAAGCGCTATATCATAGGATTCCATTTTATTACCTCCGTCTTTTTTGTATGTTATTATTACGTTTTTATATTCATTATAGAGCGCTTCGGTATCCTTTCCCGCCGGAAGCCCTTTTCTTTCAAGGTCGCCGGTTATCCATGTAACCCCGTAGGCGATTCCTTCATCAAGGCTGTAATCGGTAAGGTTTCTCGTATATTCCGCGTCGGGATAATTTCTCTCTCTGCTTGTTAGATCCGCCATATATATCACTTTTTCGAGCGTGCTCATATTTCCGCGTCCGGAAGTGTGGTAGCGTATGGCGTTCAGTATATCCCTGTCCGAAACGGCAAGCTCCTTTTCCGCGTATACGGCACCGGCTATGGAATGCCAAAGCGCCGGTGAACTTTCGGTATCTTCGTCAAGCTCGATGCCCGCTCCGGCAATTATCTCACGCTGTTTCTGTTCCGGTATTCCTTTACAGATATCGTGGATAAGTCCGGCAAAATACGCTTTTTCCGCGTTCGCGCCGTATTTCTCGGCAAGGAATACCGCTCTTTCGGCGACGTTCAGCGAATGGATATAGCGGCTTTCTTTCATCCGGCTTTTGAGAAGCTCTTTTATGTCTTCCTCATTGAGGTTTGAAAATTTAAGCGTATCCATATTATCTCTCCGGGTAGGTCGCTATGGATTCCACTGCCGCCGGAAGATAGAAGCCTCTTCCCTCGTCGATTATTTCAAGGTCGTCGCCTTTTATTTTGAATGTTACGTAGTAACAGTCATCATACGCACCGTAGAAATTGAGGTTTATTATTCCGTTCTCACGGAGCATTATGTTTTTGAAATATCCGGCGTCTTTCGCAATGGTGGCAAGGACTTCTTCATCTGCGTGCTCATAATATTTCTTTATGAGGCTTTCGGTAAGGCCGAGATCGTAGATATCGTCTATTACCTTGCTTCCGGTGGGGTATTTACGAAGATCCGCACGTTTAAGTGTCGCATCCGCGCCGTATTCATAAAATTCTCCGTCTTTTATATAAAACCAGTAGAGCTTTGTCGTAGGTTCTTCCGCTTTCGAAAGCTCCTCGTCGTCATAGTGGTCATAGGAGGTAAACTCCGCGGTAAAATCATTTCCGCCGACATAGGTAAGGTGAGAAAATGTTCCCGAAACGGCGGTCTGGTAAACCTTGCTTCCCTCAACACCGTAAACGTAGCTCAAACCGTTGCCGAAGTTTTCTGTTATAACGAAGTTCGCGCCGTCTACGGAAATTATATCCGGAACGGTCCATCTTCCATTTTCCGCGACCTCGACGGCATAGTTTTCGTTGGCGTACCAGAGAACGCCGTCAAAGTAATCCGCCGTTGCCGTTCCGATGAAGGCGAAAGCTTCCTTTATTCCGTCTGAATCAAAATCATCAAACTTGAACCAAAGGATATTTCCGCTTCCGTATTCGGAAAGTCTTTCGCGGATAGCGGTTTCGGCATCGGTATTTTCTATGCCTTTTGAAATATCCACCTTGCCTATGAGCTTATCAAGGAACCTTTCGTAGCTCTTTCTCCATCCTCCGGAGCAGGAACAAAGCGAAAGCACCATCAAAAGCGCCATAAGCGCGAGCATTGTTTTTTTGAACATATTGTCCTCCTTTTACAAAAGGGCGGCGCATACTGAAATCGCCGTATTATTCATTATAATAAAGGTAGTGGTCCCAGATATATTCCGCGACCTCCTCCGGCACCATTGACGATATATCGTCGCTCCGGCGAACTGCCTCACGAACGTCCGTTGAAGATATTTCCTTTACGTCTATCTGGATTATCATAACTTCGGCGCCGTAGCTCCTCAAGATCGCCGCTTCCGCTTCAAGCTCTTTATCACTCTCCCAATCCCGCGGCGCCGAAACTATGACCGCCTTTTCGGTTATTCTGTGCCATTCGTACCAGTTCTGAAAATCGAGCAGCATATCTCCGCCGAGCATAAGATAAAGTTCGGCATCGGGATAAAGCTCCTGTATCTGTTCAACGGTATCCGCCATATAGCCCTCGTCCTCACGGGCTATCTCTATATCCGAAACCTCGAAGCCCTCGATATTCCCGAAGGCAAGGTTGCACATATTGAGCCTGTGCTCCGAAGGAGTTATCGCGAGACCTTTTTTATGCGGCGGGCAGTATGCCGGAACGATTATCACTTTATCGAGAGAACATTCCTCCATAAATGTTTTTGCCGCATTTACATGGCCGTTATGTACCGGATCAAAGCTTCCGCCGTAAATACCTATTTTCATATCGTATATCCTCCTTACGGAAGAATTATTTTCGGCTCTTTAAGATTGCGTTTATATACAATGAATTTTCTTCCTATTACCTGAACGGCTTCCGTTCCCGGAATTTTCGCCATGACCTCGGCAATAGCTTCCTTTGAAGAAAGCGGCGCTGTTTCCAAAACGGAAACCTTTACGATCTCCCTTGCTTCAAGAGCCTCGGCAACGTTGGCAACAAGGGCATCGGTAACGCCCTCTTTTCCGATTTGGAGTATAGCGTTTATACCGTTTGCAAGGGAACGGAGATATGCTCTCTGTTTTGTAGTAATCATCTGTCATTCTCCTCTTTGAGTAGTTCTATGAGTCTTCTTATGGCTTTTCCTCTGTGGCTTATTCTGTCTTTTTCATCATCTTCATATTCGCCGAAGCTTTTTCCGTCAACAGAAAAGACCGGATCATATCCGAAGCCGCCGTTTCCACGCTTTTCGAAAAGGATGCTTCCGTAGCACTGCCCGATGGCGCGAATGGCTTTTCCGTCCGGGAACGCGCAAACTATGGCACATTTAAAACGCGCGGTGCGTTCCTCCTCCGGTACGTTTTCAAGCTTTTTGAGAAGCTTTTGTATATTCGCTTCGTTATCCTTCTGCTCTCCGGCATAGCGGGCGCTGTAAACTCCCGGTTCCCCGCCGAGCGCATCAACACAAAGTCCGCTGTCATCACCTATCGCAGGTTTTCCGCTCGCCTTGCAGATCGCCCAGGCTTTCAGCGCAGCGTTTTCCGCAAAGGTTCTGCCGGTTTCCTCAACCTCATCGGTTATGCCCTCTTCTTCCGCGGAAACAGCCTCATAGCCAAGCGGAAGCAACATTCTTTTGAACTCGGCAAGCTTGCCTTTGTTCTTTGTAGCGATCAATATCTTTTCCATATTATCACCCTTATTCAAATATGGCTTTTGCGAAAGCCTCCGGATCGAACACCTGGAGATCCTCCACTTTTTCGCCGACTCCGATATATTTTATCGGGATTTTAAGCTCCTGTTTTATTCCTATAACAACGCCGCCTCTTGCGGTTCCGTCAAGCTTCGTTAAGATTATTCCCGTTATTCCGCAGGCGTTGCCGAACTCCCTTGCCTGATTGAGAGCGTTCTGCCCGGTAGTCGCATCAAGAACGAGTATGGTTTCAACGGAAGATTCCGGCGCTTCGCGTTCGATAACTCTTCCGATTTTCGCAAGCTCGTCCATAAGTCCTTTTTTGTTCTGAAGTCTTCCGGCGGTATCACAGATTATAATATCCGCTTTTCTTGCCTTGCCCGCCGCGATGGCATCGAATACAACCGCCGCAGGATCGGAACCTTCGTCGTGCTTTATAAGATCGGCACCGCTTCTGTCCGTCCAGACTTCAAGCTGATCTATCGCCGCGGCTCTGAATGTATCCGCCGCCGCAACAACGACCTTTTTGCCCTCGTCAATAAACTGCTTTGAAAGTTTGCCTATGGTGGTGGTCTTGCCGGCTCCGTTTACGCCTATCATCATTATGATCGCAGGCTTGTTTTCAAGATCAAGCTCCTGGCCTCCGCGAAGCATATCCGCAACGATCCCGTACATCATCTCTCTTGCGACGGCAGGATCGTCTATTCCCTCTTTTTTCACCCTCTGGCGAAGCTCCGCAACGATATCCGCAGCGGTAACCGCACCGGTATCAGCAAGAAGGAGCGCCTCCTCAAGCTCATCGAAAAGCTCATCATCTATTTTGCAGGTCGAAAAAACGTCATCGAATTTCTCTTTGAGAGATTCTCTCGTCTTTTTAAGCCCTTCGCTTATTTTGCTGAAAATACTCAATTCAAAGTACCTCTCTTTGCGAAAAAATTATTGTTCATCGGAACCAAGTTTCATTTCAAGCCACTGTTCCTTGCTTATAAGCACCTGACGCGGCTTGCTTCCCTCGAAAGGCCCCACTATTCCGCGTTCTTCCATCTGGTCGATTATTCTCGCCGCTCTCGCATAGCCGAGCTTCAGTTTTCTCTGCAAAAGCGAAGTTGAAGCCTGTCCCATTTCAACGACGCACTCAATGGCGGCGGGAAGCATTTCGTCCTCATCGCTGAAACCGCCGCCCTCCTCACCGGAAGCGTCAGCGGATTTCTTTCCCTTTTCCTGGGCAGCAAGTTTTTCTATATCGTCAAGGATATCTTCATCATAAACAGCCGTTCCGCCATTCTTTACGTATTTAACAACGTCCTCGACCTCTCTGTCGCTTACAAAACAGCCCTGAACACGGGAGGGCTTTGAAACTCCCATAGGATTAAAGAGCATATCGCCTCTGCCGAGCAGTTTTTCCGCGCCGCCGTGCTCAAGAATGGTACGGCTGTCTATCTGGGAGGAAACCGCAAAAGCGATTCGGCTTGAAATATTGGCTTTGATAAGTCCGGTGATAACGTCAACAGAAGGTCTTTGAGTTGCGACCACAAGGTGCATACCCGCGGCGCGAGCCATTTGAGCAAGGCGGCAAATTGCGTCCTCGACCTCGCCGGAGGCCGCCATCATAAGGTCGGCAAGCTCATCTATAACTATAACGACTCTCGGCATTTTCTGAAGGTCATCTCTTGTTTCGGCAAGCTCGTTGAAACCTGAAATATCTCTCACTCCGGTATCGGCGAACATCTTGTAGCGTTTGAGCATCTCCGAAACCG
>JAZLFU010000204.1:0-1287 GCA_045615915.1 Oscillospiraceae bacterium | reverse complement strand
TCTTATTCATAGCGAATAGGGTGACCTGCCTTTCGGTTTTGTCTCGACAACTCTACCTTAACACAGGTTCGCTTTATTCGCTACTATTTTTTATCCCCTTTTGTCACTCATCATTGTAACACATACATATAATCGGATTCTATACGTATTTCCACACTTGTAAAAAAAATACTTGTATGTTATAATTAAAATGTATATTTATGTATATAGCATCGCTTTATTGTCAAACACTTTTCTTTTACGGAGGTTTTTATAATGGATAACGAAATTCAAGCACAGAAACCGGAACGCAAAAAACGCATATTCAGCGGAATTCAGCCCACCGGCGTTTTCACCCTCGGAAATTACCTCGGAGCGGTAAAAAACTGGGTAAAATTACAGGAAGAATATGATTGTATATATTCAATAGTCAATATGCACGCAATAACCGTTCGCCAGGATCCCGCGGAGCTTCGCAAACGCACTCTTGAAGCATACGCCCTTGCTATGGCCTGTGGAATTGATACCGAAAAGAGCATTCTCTTTATTCAAAGCCACGTTCCAGCTCACGCAGAAGCAAACTGGATATTGAGCTGCTCCACCCAGTTCGGCGAGCTTTCCCGTATGACGCAGTTTAAGGATAAATCCGCGAAACATGCCGATAATATCAACGCCGGACTTTTCACCTATCCTGTTCTTATGGCGGGAGATATCCTTCTCTATCAGGCTGACGTTGTTCCCGTCGGTATCGACCAGAAACAGCATCTTGAGCTTGCAAGAGATATTGCCGAGCGCTTCAACGGACTTTACGGAAAGACCTTTACCGTTCCGGAGCCGTATATTCCCACCGATACCGGATGCTCAAAAATAATGAGTCTTACCGATCCCACCAAAAAAATGAGCAAATCCGATGAAAATCCGAAATCATTTATCTCCATTCTTGATGATCCTGGCGTTATAGTAAAGAAATTCAAATCCGCCGTAACGGATTCTGATTCCGAAGTTTGCTACCGTGAAGGAAAAGACGGAATAAACAACCTTATTACCATATATTCCGCCGTTACCGGACTTGATTTTGCGTCCATAGAGCGCGATTTCAGCGGAAAAGGCTACGGCGACTTCAAACAGACCGTAGGCGAAGCCGTTGCCGAGCACCTTGCTCCAGTTCGTGAAAACTTTGCGCGCTATATGGAAAACAAAGACTACCTTGAACAATGTTACAGAGCCGGCGCCGAGCACGCGGAAATGCTCGCGCAAAGGACCATTGACAAAATGTATAAGAAAGTCGGATTTATTGCCAGATAATAT
>JAZLFU010000203.1:0-1570 GCA_045615915.1 Oscillospiraceae bacterium | reverse complement strand
CCTCTCCTCTCGTTTTTACGATAAAGCTTTTTACCTCACCTTCAAAAAAGATCCTTGTAGGAGTAATAACTTTTAAACTTATCACTTTTTCACTCAAAGTCATTTCCTCCCTACTTAATAGCTTCCGCGCCGCTTACGATTTCGGTTATTTCCTGGGTTATGGAGCCTTGTCTTGCTCTGTTATAAACAAGACTTAAATCGCTTATTATTTCATCGGCGTTATCCGTTGCGTTTTCCATCGCCATACGTCTGCTTGCAAGCTCACCCGCCGTACTTTCAAGAAGAGCGCCGTAAACCGCATTGTTGATATATGACGGAATAAGCTTATTTGCGAGATATGCCGCGCCCGGCTCGAATATCATATATTTCATATCTATGTTTCCGGGCAGATTTTCTTTTGCGCTGTACTCTCCCTTGTAGGTATCCGTATCAATATCATCGGATTTAACGCTCATCTCATCAACGGAAAGCGGAAGAAGCTTTACGATAGTGGGCTTTTGGGATATTACCGAAACGAAACGGTTGTACATGATATACACGTTTCCGACTTCGTTATTAAGGAAAAACGTTGTAACCGCTTTTCCTATTTTTGAAGCAAGAGCAAAATTTGCCTTATCGCTCTCTCCTATATACGAACCGAGTATCTCGTAATTTCTTCTCTTGAAGAAATCAAGGCCTTTTGCTCCGGCAACCACAACCGCCACACTCTCGCTCTGTTTCATTACCTCCGCGGCATATTTCAAAAGTCCGGAGTTAAAGCCGCCCGCAAGACCTTTATCGCTTGTAACAACGAGATAAAGATCTTTTTTCGAGTTGTTTTCAATAAGAAATTCGTTAGGCTCTTCACTTTTAAGAGCGGAAGCTATCATATGCATTGTTCCGATAATGTAATCGGTATATGCCCTTCTCGAATCCGCCTGTTGTCTTGCATGGCGGAGCTTTGCGCTCGCAACAAGCTGCATTGCGTGAGTAATCTGTTTCGTTGAGGCAACGCTCTTTATACGCCGCTTTATATCACGCATTGAACCGGCCATAAATCCACCTCACAATCATTTGTTTTCGCTTGCAAAGGTTTCTTTGAACTCTTTTATGACTGCCGCAGTGCGATCCTGGAGTTCTTCCGTAAAGTTCTTTGTTGTTTTAAGCTCCTCAAGAAGCTCCGGATTATGATATTTCGCGTACTCTATAAGCTCTTTTTCAAAGCGCTTCATATCCTCTACGGGAATGTCGTTGGCAAAGTTATTGGAAACCGCAAAAATTATGAGCACCTGATCCTCAACTCTCATCGGAGAATACTGATCCTGTTTAAGTATCTCAACTATGCGTTTTCCTTTTTCGAGCTGCGCCTTCGTTTCCTTATCGAGATCCGCTCCGAATTGAGCAAATCCGGCAAGCTCACGGTATTGAGCATATTCGATACGGAGAGGTCCCGCGATCTTTTTCATTGATTTTATCTGAGCGCTTCCTCCGACACGGCTTACGGAAATACCGGGGTTTACCGCAGGGCGTATGCCTTCGTTAAACAGCTCCGTTTCAAGGAATATCTGACCGTCGGTAATGGAAATAACGT
>JAZLFU010000202.1:0-1878 GCA_045615915.1 Oscillospiraceae bacterium | reverse complement strand
GATATTTATATAGGTGTAGTCGGACCGGTGAGAACGGGAAAAAGCACCTTTATAAAAAGATTTATGGAAACTCTTGTTATTCCGAATATTGAAAATGAATACAAGAGAGAAAGGGCGAAGGACGAACTTCCGCAATCCGCCGCCGGAAAAACGATAATGACGACCGAGCCGAAATTCGTTCCGGAGGAAGCTGCGGAAATAAAACTTGACGGGGAAACAGCGCTGCGGGTGCGGCTTATTGACTGCGTGGGATATATCGTTCCTTCGGCAATAGGATATTTTGAAAACAATGCACCGCGAATGGTTTTAACTCCCTGGTACGAGGAGGAGATACCCTTCAATATGGCGGCAGAAGTGGGTACGGATAAAGTAATTACGGAACATTCCACCATAGGGCTTGTGGTTACTTCAGACGGAAGTATAAGCGATATTCCGCGTGAGGAATACAGGGAGGCTGAACAGCGCGTTATAGCCGAGCTTAAAGAAATTGATAAACCCTTTGCTATAATCCTTAATACAACAGATCCGGGGTCTTCCGGGACCGCCCTTGCCATAAAAGAAATGGAGGAGGAATACGAGGTTCCCGTTGTTGCACTTAATTGCCTTGAAATGACGGAAAAGGACGTTAAGGAAGTACTTTGCGGAGTTCTTGAAAGATTTCCGATAAAAGAGGTCGCGGTAGATATTCCCCGTTGGTTAGTGGGGCTTGACCGTGAGCATTGGTTAAGGAAGGCGGTGATGGAGCCTATTATCTCCGAAGCCGGCGGTATATCGAAGATATCGGAGGTGAGAAACGTTATTCCGTCAATATGCGGCTGCAAATACGTAAAGGACGCATCTGTAAAAAGTATCGACCTCGGTATCGGAAAAGCGGAAATAACCGTTGTGTTAAGTCCGGAGCTTTTCTATAAGATATTAAGCGAAGAGACCGGTCTTGAAATAAACGGCGAAAGCGGACTTTTTCCGTGTATGAAAGAACTTGCGGAGATAAAGCGAAAGTATGACCGCATAAAGGGTGCGCTTGACCAGGTGGAAGCCGTTGGATACGGAATAGTTATGCCGTCTATTGAGGAGCTCACTCTCGATGAGCCGGAGATAGTGCATCAAGGTGGAAAATATGGAGTAAAACTTCGTGCATCCGCTCCTTCGATACATATGATGCGTGCGGATATAACAACAGAGGTTGCACCCATAGTGGGAAGTGAAAAACAGAGTGAGGATCTTGTTAAATATCTGCTCAACGAGTTTGAGGAGGATCCGGCGAAGATATGGGAATCCAATATCTTTGGAAAGTCGCTCCATGAGCTTGTAAACGAGGGACTTCATACAAAGCTCGGACGTATGCCGCAGGAGGCGAGAATGAAACTGCAGGATACCATAAGCCGCATTATAAACGATGGCTGTAGCGGACTTATCTGTATAATTTTATAAAAAAAGAGCGTGCCTTTTCGGTGCGCTCTTTTACCGTATACAAAAAAGCGGCGGGTAAAATACCCACCGCCTATTTTTTGATTTGTTAGAATTGCTCGGAAACTAACATCTCTCTTGCTCTGTCCATATATTACCAACCGAATGTGATGATATTGTGATGATACGGATAAACTTCGGTTACAGTTCAGAACCGGTTTGGTAAAAATTATATTTGCTTTTGAGCATTTTTGTAATAATCAAAAACAAAAAAGCGGCAGGTAAAATACCTACCGCCTGTTTTTTGATTTGTTAGAATTGCTCGGAAACTAACATCTCTCTTGCTCTGTCTATATATTACCAATGCAATGTGATGGGATTATGATGATACGGATAAACTTCGGTTACAGTTTAAAACCAGTTTGGTAAAATAATAAATTCCGAAAAGTAAAAATTGTAATTTTTGAAAAA
>JAZLFU010000201.1:0-3581 GCA_045615915.1 Oscillospiraceae bacterium | reverse complement strand
AGATTTTGTATTCGCCCGGAGTTATCGGTATAAGCTCGTCTTTCTGCCTTGTGAGAGTGTTAAAAACTTTCATCGTAAATACTCCTTTTATGTTGAAAATATAATATTAAACAATTTTATTTTTCCGCGCCTTTCAGCTCCTCGACCTCTTTTTCAAGGCGCTCGATTTCCGCGCGGAGCCTGCAAAGCTCCTGGGAAACGGGATCGGGGATATGGATTTGGTCAAGTTGTTCTATCTTCTTTCCGTATTGGCGAACAACCCGCGCCGGAACGCCAACCGCAGTTGAATATTCCGGAATTTCGCTCAATACTATGGCGTTGGCGGCTATTTTCGAGCCTTCGCCGACTGTAAATGGACCGAGCACCTTTGCGCCGCAGCCGACGGTTACGTTCTTTTCAAGGGTGGGGTGGCGTTTTCCGGTATGCTTTCCCGTTCCGCCGAGGGTAACGCCCTGATATATGGTACAGCCGTCGCCGACCTCCGCGGTCTCTCCTATTACAACACCCATACCGTGGTCGATGAGGATGCCTCTCCCGAGCTTTGCCGCCGGGTGTATCTCAACACCGGTTGCGCCTCTTACTATTTGAGAAAGAGCGCGGGCCGTAAATTTAAATCCATGGTTCCAAAGCCAGTACGCCGGGCGATGCCACATTATCGCGTGAAGTCCGGAATACATAAGCAGCACCTGGAACGATGAAGGCGCCGCCGGATCTCTTTCTCTTACCGCATTTATGTCCTGTTTTAAACCCTCGAACATAAAAATTGCTCCTTTCAAAAAAACAAAAAAGCCGCTTTGCCACAAAAAATTTTGCGACAGAGGCGGCTTTGTAAAAATACAAATTCGCGGTTCCACTCCGATTTATTACTCAAACGGCTTCGTAAAAAAGCCTCGCCCTGTAACGGTGGCGCTCCGCAAAGCGATACTCGAAAAAATCTTTCCCACTCTGTGCTCACGGGTGCATTTCGCCGATATTCGGTAAAGAAGCTTTCAGCCTTTCCGCTTCTCTCTCTGATATCGAAAACAACGGTTACTTCTCCCGCTCTTCGCATTTTCTATATAACAAAATAAATATATCACAACCCGATTTTATTTGCAAGGGTTTTTTATTTATCCTTTTTAAGACTTGCGTAATGTTTATGGCGGCGTCTCTTTTTGTACTTATACATATTGTAGGTTCTTATGATAAGAATAAGAACACCGAGAACTCCGATAACTCCGAACGGAATTACCACGAATATCCACCAGCGGAGGGTGCTTTTCGGAGTTGACGAATTTTCAATTGCCGCATCATCCTCCAAAACCTCTGATTCCTCAACAATATAATATTGCGGAATTATGGAAAATGCTTCCGTTTCCATGGATTTTGATGATTTTTTAAATTTTACGTCTATGTTTATTTCGTCGATTTCCGAAATATCTATTTTATCCGGAAACGATGAATCCACTATGATATCTTCCTTTTTGATATCGCCGGTAACGAGAAATTCAAGAGCCGCCTTCGGATACACCGTCATCTCCCCGTAAAACTCATCGCCGTCATATATCTCGATGGGCTTTTTTGAAATCGTTATAGGGATTTCGACCTTGCTGAAATTTTTAAAGCAATAATCGAAAAGGGCGATGGAATCTTTATATTTCGCGTATTTGTTCGTGCTTTTCAAAACAACGCAGATGAGCGACATTTCACCGTTATCCGCGGTTGTTACGGCGGTATGCTCCGCTTCTTCCGTCCAACCGAGCTTTCCTCCTGTTGCATAATCGTAGCCGTAATACGAATTGTTTTCGCTTCCGACTATCATACTGTGGTGCGTTCCGATATGGCGGACGGTATTTTTGTTCGTCTTCGGAACAGTCCATTCCCAGGCGTCAAAATACGTCATAAAGCCCTCAACGCCCATAGCGTAGCGGGTAATGAGCCCCATATCCCTTGCGGTTACGTAGTGGTTGGGATCCGGCATTCCGGTGGAATTGGAAAAGCGGCTGTTTTTGCATCCGATCTCCCGGAGCTTTTCGTTCATAAGCTTTACGAATTCCATCTGGCTCCCCGAAACGGCATCCGCAAGGCCCATCGCGCAGTCGTTGGCGGACTCCACCATCGCGCCATAGAGCAGATCCTTTATCTTGCAGGTCTCTCCTTCTGAAAAAGCAAGGTGAGTTCCGGTTTTATCATAGGAAGCCGCTTCGGCAGAAAAAGTATAGTTGTCTTCGGGATCCAGCTTTTCGAGCGCGATCGCGCAGGTAAGGATTTTCGTTATGCTGGCGGGATACATTTTCGTATCCGGATTTTTCGCAACAAGAAGCTGGCCCGTTTCCGCATCCATCACGCACCAGGTCTCCGAAATTATATCACTCGGCTTTGTAAGCGCCATCGACTCTATATTCAAAAAAGCAAAAAGCAACACCGCCGCCGTTAAAACCGACGCAAATTTTTTAAAATTCATTTTTTCTTTTCTCTTTCAACACTTATCATTATTATATATAATAACACACAAAGGTGCGTTATGTAAAACACTTTTTTGTATATTTCGTTTTTTTGCGGAAACAATATCATTGTGAACGTAAAAAGGAGGTGCATTCCGGTGAACGAAATGACCGTAATTGACAGAATTGCGCTTGCGCTTATAATTATCGGCGCGCTTAACTGGGGACTCGTCGGTATTTTTCAGTTCGACCTCGTTGCCTGGATATTCGGCGGCGGCGATGCGATTTTGAGCAGACTTATCTATACTCTCGTCGGAATCGGCGGCGTTTGGAGTATTTCTCTTCTCTTCAAGCCCGATTCCGAACCCGGCGTTGAAACCGCATAACCGAAACAAAAAAGAGCGCTCCGCTTTTTTGGGGCGCTCGATTTATTTATAAAAACCTTTTATTTCGTTCCTCTGTCCTCTTTATCGACGTATTTCGCATAGGTAAAAATTCCGATAAGGAAGGCTATAAGGGCGCTTGCCGCGGCATAGAGAGTATATATCGTGTTGATTTCCGTACCGCCCCTTGTGATTCCGGGGAACACAACAAAGGTGGAAATAAACGCGAACATACGGACAGCATAAATAATTCCGCAAAGAATATAGGAAACTGTTTTTCCGAGGTCTTTACCAACAGCCATAACGAGAATGATTCCGTATGTAAGAGCGCTTAAAAACGCGCCTGTGGTCGAGCTTAACTGATCCTCGAAGGAAGCGGAAAGCAAAACAGAAAGAAGCTCCGAAAACGCGCAGAAGAAAAGAAAGGTTTTATAGGAGCCGGCGGCATCCTTTTTATATCCCATAAATACGTAATGGATCGCCGCGAGGAGAGATACCATATTCGCTCCGCAAGCGAGCTTCAATACTATTCCGGATTCCTGAGAGAATATTCCATGGTTGCTTCCGGCAATACATATCAAAATCAGAATAAGACTTATAATAAGGATAGGTTTATAATACCATTTTTTCTCTATCATGGTTTCCCCTCCGCAAAATTTCTATTTTTATAATAATAACACAAACCTTGTATTAAATCAATAATTACTCCGAAAGCTCCGGAGTTTTTTTGCTTTCCTCAACGGTTATATCGTCCCCGTTTGCGGAAATAGCAATT
>JAZLFU010000200.1:0-1917 GCA_045615915.1 Oscillospiraceae bacterium | reverse complement strand
CCCCATTACGCCTTCATCAACAATGGCGGAGCTTGCCGATAAATGGTCCGCCGAAGGCAGAGAAAATATATTCGGAAACAAAGTAAACGTAATTGAAATGCAATCTGAAGCTGGTGCCGCCGGAGCCGTACACGGTGCATTGTCATCCGGCGCTTTAACCACAACATTTACGGCATCTCAAGGTCTTCTTTTGATGATTCCGAATATGTATAAAATTGCCGGCGAACTTTTACCTGCTGTAATAAATGTTTCTGCCAGAGCTATCGCAACCCACGCTTTAAGCATTTTCGGAGACCAATCCGATATTTATGCCTGCCGCGAAACGGGTTTTGCCGAGCTTTGTTCCGGAAATCCACAGGAAGTAATGGATCTCGCTCCCATCGCTCACCTTTCTGCAATAAAAGGAAGAGTCCCTTTTATTCACTTTTTTGACGGCTTCCGTACTTCTCATGAAATTCAAAAAATAGAAGTTTGGGATTACGAACAATTAAAAGAGTTCGCAGATTTTGACGCAATAAACGCATTTCGTAACAATGCTCTCAATCCAAATCATCCTGTAATTCACGGAAGCAACCAAAACCCGGATATATTTTTCCAGGCAAGAGAGGCTTCCAACAAATTCTATGATGCTCTTCCTGAAACGGTTGAAAATTATATGAATAAAATAAATTCCGCGATAGGAACAGATTATAAGCTTTTCAACTATTACGGAGTAAAAGATGCAGAGCACATTATTATTGCAATGGGTTCAGTATGTGATGCAACAGAAGAAACTATTGATTATCTCAATGCGAAAGGCGGCAAATACGGTCTTATAAAGGTTCGCCTATACAGACCTTTCAGCGTAAAACATTTCTTGTCTGCTATTCCGAATTCTGTCAAAACTATATCTGTTCTTGACAGAACGAAAGATCCTGGAAGTATCGGTGAACCCCTTTTCCTCGATGTTGCTACTGCCCTTCGTGAAACAAAATTTGAAAACGTTAAACTTTTCGGAGGCAGATACGGACTTGGAAGCAAAGATACCACGCCGGCTCAAATAATAGCCGTTTACCGTAATGCAGAAAATAACGGAAAACGTCATTTTACCATAGGAATTGAGGATGACGTAACAAATCTTTCTCTCGAAATAAAAGAAAATCCCAATACAACTCCCGCCGGAAATACAAACTGCATGTTCTGGGGACTTGGCTCCGACGGAACTGTAGGAGCCAATAAAAACTCTATTAAGATTATCGGCGACCATACCGATCTCTATGCTCAAGGATATTTTGCATACGATTCAAAAAAATCCGGTGGCGTAACAATATCGCATTTGCGTTTCGGAAAATCACCAATAAAATCCACCTATTATATAAATTGTGCGGATTTTGTAGCTTGCCACAACCCATCCTATATTGACAAGTATGATATGCTTTCAGTCCTTAAAAAAGGCGGAAAATTCCTTTTAAACTGCAGTTGGAATATGGATGAAATAAATGCTCGTCTTCCCGGAACGCTAAAACGTTTTATTGCCGAAAACGAAATAGAATTCTACACCATTGACGGTATTTCAATTGCAAAGGATATAGGACTAGGCGGAAAAATTAACACAATACTTCAAGCTGCATTTTTCAAAATTACAGGAATTATTCCTGTTGATGATGCTGAAAAATATATGAAAGAAGCCATCGTAGCAAGTTATGGCAAAAAAGGCGAAGCCGTTGTCAATATGAACTTTTCAGCCATTGAAAGCGGAATGAACGGATTTACAAAAGTTGATTATCCCGTCAATGAATGGAAAAATACCGAAGATGACCTTGTTACCGAAACTGTTTGCGGAAAAGATTCGGAACTCTCTGATTTTATAAATTCCGTTTTGGTACCTGTTTCAAAACAAAAAGGTGATACCCTTCCCGTTTCTGCATTTTCCGGACG
>JAZLFU010000199.1:0-7425 GCA_045615915.1 Oscillospiraceae bacterium | reverse complement strand
CCCGCGTCCGTGTCTATCCGAACGGAACCGGTAAAATCACCATCAACGGCCGTGATATAGAAGAATATTTCGGACTTGATACTCTTAAACTTATCGTTCGTCAGCCCCTTGAGCTTACCGAAACCACCGGCGCATTCGATATCGTCTGCACCGTTGTCGGCGGCGGCGTAACCGGTCAGGCCGGCGCTATCCGTCATGGTCTTTCCCGTGCTCTTCTCCAATACAATGAGGAGCTTCGTCCCGCTCTCAAAAAAGCCGGATTCCTCACTCGTGATCCGAGAATGAAAGAACGTAAGAAGTACGGTCTCAAAAAAGCACGTCGTGCACCGCAGTTCAGCAAACGTTAATCGTTTCAAAAAGAATATCAAAAGCCTCTTGCAATCACGCAGGAGGCTTTTTTATAATATGGATGTTATTCTGTTTTCTGTTTCTTTTCCGGAAGCTCACCCCAAATTGCCGCACCGAGAATGAGCACTGCGCCGATAACCGTAAACACCGTCATCTTTTCATGGAGGATAAAGGCTGAAAGCAAGACCGCGACCACCGGATCAATATAGCTGAACAGTGCCAAAGTCTCCGTCGGCAGATTTTCAAATGAGCTGAAATAAAGCGCATACGCAACGCCGGTATGAACTATACAGACTATGGCAGTCATCATAACAATAAACGGAGTAAAGATCAAATCCTCCGCTTCGCCGGTAAAAAGTACATACGGAAGCAAAACCACCGATGCGAATAAAAGCTGTATCATAGTTCTATCGTATGCGTCGATTTTACCCATTCGCTTGTTCATAATGATCACCGCCGCATAAAGTGCCGCCGCGCCAAGTCCCAGCAAAATACCGTAGAGCTCACCTATTCCGCCGAATTCCGCGTTTAAAACTCCGCTTACAAATACCATACCGACAAATGCCAGCAATACACAGAAAATCTTTTTTGGTGTCAGTTTGCTATGCAGGAAAATCGGAGTAAACAATATTACAAATGCCGGCTCAAAATAGTAACAAAGCGTCGCCGTCGCAACCGAGGTATAGTTATACGCCTCGAAAAGCAATATCCAGTTAAAGCCGATACAGCCGCCGGAAATCAAAAGCAACACGAGATTACTCTTTATTGCCGCTATATCAGGCTTTTTGCGGAGTATCATCATAAGGAGAAGCAAAAACAACGCACCGATAAATCCGCGCACCATTGCAAGAAAACTGCTGGGAAGCGGAATATATCTCCGGAAAATTCCTATAGTACCGAATATTGTCATCGACGATATAAGTCCAAACATCGCAGTGGTTTCTTTTTTCATCGGCAGACTCTCCTTATATAATTTCCATTGCCTTAATTTTACTCATTTTTGTATTTAAATGCAATATTCTCAAAATCTTTTCGGAAAAATTGATTTGCCTGTTTTATGTCCTGTTCTTTTTTCGAAAAAAAGGTATAATTAACATCGAAAGGAGAGATTTCTATATGGACCAAATCAAAATCGGAAATTTTCTTAAAAGCCTTCGTAAAGAGAAGGAACTTACACAAGAACAAATAGCGGAAGTATTCGGCGTATCAAGAAGAACTGTAACAAGGTGGGAAACCGGAACAAATATGCCCGACCTTGATGTTCTTGTGGAAATAGCCGATTATTACGACGTTGATTTAAGAGAGATATTCGACGGAGAAAGGAAAAACGAGCGAATAGATAAAAATCTTGAGGAAACAGTAAAGCAAGTCGCGGAATACAGCAGCCTTGAAAAAGACAAAATAAAAAAGACCGTACAGATATATCTTATATCCGGAATACTTGCCATCATAGCAAATTTACTGCTTGAATTTCTCGGCGGCAGAGAAACCTTTTGGGAAGGCTTTTTGAAAGGCTCGACCATAGGGCTTGCGCTCTGTTCCCTGATATTCGCTTTTCTTTACGTAACCGGAAAACTTTCAAAAGTATCCTCTTTCAAAAAATCGCTGTTCAAAAAACAGAATTAAATGTATAAAAAATTCTCCCGCTGCTTTAACGGGAGAATTTTTATATATTATGTTATTTTCTTCCGAGAACGCCGCGAAGCACCAAAATTTGAGTTTTAGCATCAGGAACTATTCCCTTAACTACTTTATCAAAGACATCTTTCAGCGGTAATTTTTCCACGTTCAGAAACTCGTCGTCATCAAGCTGCTGATTGACTTCGCTGATTTCCTCGGCTATAAAGAGCCATATTACTTCATCGGTAAATCCGGGAGTCGTATATATCGGTCCGAGCTCCGTCCATTTTTCCGCTTCAACTCCGCATTCCTCCCGAAGCTCGCGTTTCGCGCATTCAAGCGGTATTTCGCCAAGCTCCATTTTTCCCGCCGGAACTTCAAAAAGCTCCTTTTGAACGGGATAGCGGTACTGGTTTACAAAATACGCGTTTTCATTTTTATCTATGGCAAGAATCGCAACCGCGCCGGCATGATGCACTACTTCTCTGTGAGCGGTCATTCCGTTCGGAAGCAAGGCATCATCGCGGTATACTTTGATTATTTTTCCGTCATACACCATATCGGAATCCAAAGTTTTTTCAAAGAGTTTCATAAAAATTTCTCCTCTCTGCCTATTTTTAATAATTGTAACATATATTGAGTAATAAATGAAGTTTTTTAGGAGAAATAATTATGAATTTTAAAAATCCGCCCACAGCGGAAGAATTTGAAAAATATCTTTCCGAAATATCTTCGTCCCATCCGTGCTCAAAGCTTTTTTATTGCGGAAGAACAGCTCTCGGGAGAAAGATACCCGTGCTCGTTCTTGGAGATGCAAGACGTTCCGCTCTTTTTGTCGGCGCGACTCACGGCTCGGAATGGCTTACGGCTCTCCTCTTACTGCGTTTTTATGACGAAATATGCTCGTGCTTTGAAAAGGGGCTTTGCTTTTGCGGAATAAATGTCGGAAAAGCCATCGCCGTTCGCGGGATCTCAATAATACCCGTGCTCAATCCCGATGGAGTTGAAATCAATATTAACGGAAGCTTCGGCGCACTCGGTTCAAAAGAACGGGTGGAGCGGCTTTCAAAAGGAGATTATAAACATTGGAACGCGAATTCCGCCGGAGTTGATCTGAATCACAATTTCGGCGCCGGTTGGAGCAAGCTCCAAATTCTCGAACACAAAGCCGGGATATACGGTCCTGCGCCGAGGCAATACGGCGGCCCGAAGCCATTTTCAGAGCCGGAAACGAGGGCAGTCTGCGGCTTTTGCAGTACATTCGACATTATGCGGCTTTGGTCGTTCCATTCCCAGGGCGAGGAAATATATTGGTACTATGGAAAGAACACTCCGCTTAAAAGCCGGAACATTGCCGAGCGTATTTCCGCCCTTTCCGACTACAAAATGCTTGAACCCACGGGGCTTGCCTCCCACGGCGGATTAAAGGACTGGTACATAGAAAACTTCTGCCGCCCGGGATTTACCGTTGAAATCGGAAAAGGCGAAAACCCGCTCCCTATTAACGACCTTGACGCCATATATGAAAAATTCAAAAGAGCATTGGCAGAAATGCTGATATTATAAAGCGGCTGAAAATCTTTCAGCCGCTTTATTTTATACAATATTGTAATCAAGCTCCGTTATCGGTATCACCGGTTTGGGCGGGATTTCCGGAGGGTTGAGTATTTTTTCAAGTACGCTTATCCCGTGCCAGGCGCCGTGCTTGTATCCGGTGTTGCGAAGATGACCGACCTCGATAAAACCGTATTTTTTTATGTGCATCTCTATAGACGAAACGTTATCGTCAACTATAAGCGCATAGCAAATACAGAAATTTTGCTTTTTGAGTATTTTGAAAAGCTCATCGTAAAGCGCCGTTCCTATTCCTCTTCCCTTCGCCTCTTCCGAAATATAAATCGAGGATTCGCAGGTCCATTGATACGCCGCTCTTGTTCTGTCCGGTCCGGCATAGGCGTAACCGAGTATCTTCCCGTTTTCCTCGTACACGAGCCAGGGATATTTTTTTATTATTCCTTCTATCCTTTCTCTGAAAGCATCAACCGACGGAACGTCATACTCAAAAGATACGTATGTATTTTTGATATACGGAGCATAAATTTCAAGAACCGCTTCCGTATCTTCCGCCGAAGCAAATCTTATTTTTCCTTTTAATCCTTTACTTTTCGTAATTCCCAACTCCTTATAAAATACTGTATAAACGCAAACGGAACCAAAGCCAAAAGCAACACCGATGCACTCTTACCGAGTTCGGTGATCATAAACAATTCCCCGAAAAGTTTCGCTCCGGAAAAGAACAATGCCGAACAGACAAAAATTATCGCCGCCTTGTATTTATTGAGCGGCATACACGCGCAAAGGAGAGTAACGAAGCTCACCGTTCCCGTATAGAGGACCGAAACCGTTGATATTTCAGCCGAAGTAAGCCCAACGTTTTCCCCGATAAACATTACCGTCAAAATTCCGCCGAAAACCGTTGCCGCGCCCGTTATGGCATTCTTTATCACCCTCCTCATAAAACCGTTTTCAACCCTGTTGAAGTTTGGCTCAAGGGCAAGGAAAATTCCCGGTACTCCGGAAGCAAGCGAGCCTATAAGAGTCATATTTATGGGTGCGAAGGGATATGCAAACGGAAGGAAAAACAGCGCCGCGGTAATGGCAAAGGTGTACGCGGTCTTCATGAGAAAAATACTCGCCACCCTTTGAGTATTGTTTATAACGCGGCGACCTTCAAGAACTATATCCGGTATGGCAGAAAAATCCGAATCCAAAAGCACCATTTGGGCAACATGAGCCGCGGCCTGGGCGCCGGAAGCCATCGCGATCGAACAATCCGCATCTTTAAGCGCCAAAACGTCATTCACTCCGTCTCCTGTCATCGCAACCGTATGCCCTTTTTCACGAAGCGCTTTTATTATAATCTGCTTTTGTGCCGGATTAACCCTGCCGAAAATCGCCGTTTTTTCCGCGGCGGCAAAAAGCTCGTCATCCGATAAAAGCGATGCGTCAGCGTATTTTTCCGCTCCGGAAATACCCGCTTTTTTTGCTATCGCGGAAACCGCCGCCGGATTATCTCCGCTTATCACTTTTATTTCAACGCCGTTCTTGCGGAAATATTCAAAAGTTTCGGCGGCATTTTCGCGTATCTCATCTTCTATAAGTATAAAGCCAAGCGGTTTATCCGCTTTGTATAATTTTCCGTCATATTCCGCCTCACAGAGCAGTAAAACTCTCGTGCCGCCGGAAAAAATTTCCGCCGCCCGTTTTTTTATCCCGGTAAAGCTTTCTCCGAGAATAAATTCCGGCGCTCCGAGCATATACGCCTTATCTTCAAAAGCGACTGCGGAATATTTAAATTCGGAAGAAAACGGAAAAACGTCAGCCACTTTTCTATCTTCGGATACTCCGCTTTCAAAATGTCTCGCTATTGCTCTTGCGGTGGCGTTATCCAAAGGAAGCACCGAATACATATCTCTCACTATCGCGCCTATATCTTCGCTTTGAAGCGGAATAACACCCTTTACCCTCATATTTCCCGTTGTTATTGTGCCGGTCTTATCAAGGCAAATAACGTCCGCTCTCGCAAGGGATTCTATACAGTAGATATCTCTTGCAAGGGTGCGTCTTTTCGCAAGGCGGATAACACCGAGAGCAAAGCTCATACTCGTCAAAAGGTAAAGCCCGGAAGGTATCATACCTATCATGGAAGCGGCTGTCGGAAGCATTGAATCCGTATATCCGAGCTTTTGAACAAAGAAATGATTATAGAAAGTCAAAAGTCCCATCGGGATTATCACAACTGAAACGAAATTTATTATTTTCGTTACGGCGGCTTTGAGCATTGATTTTGCTGGTTTCAGCTTCTTTGTCTCCACCGTAAGCTTTTCCGCGTAGCTCTCCATACCTACTTTCGTAAGCTTCGCGGCACATTCTCCGCTTACAACGTAGCTCCCGGAAAAAAGAGAATCACCGACCGTTTTTGTAACCGGCTCGCTTTCGCCCGTTATAAGGCTTTCGTCAACCTTTGCCGTACCGTCTATTACTTTTCCGTCAGCGGTAATTTGGTCGCCCGCTCCGATGATTATTACGTCTCCGAGCACAAGCTCCGATGAAGGAATCGTTACTTCCTCACCGCCGCGAACTACCCTTGAAACAGGCGCAGTCAAAACCGAAAGTGAATCCACCGCCTTCTTCGCGCGAAGCTCCTGAACGGTCCCTATAAGAAAATTGGATAAAACGACTCCCATAAAAAGCATATTGCGAAAGCTTCCCGTAGTTATTACAAGTATCGCCAAAACAATATTAAGAACATTGTAAAACGTAAAGATATTCGAAAACCAAATCTCTTTTACGCTTTTTGAAGGAGATATTTTTGAAGCATTGGTCTTTCCTTTCGCGGAAAGCTTTTCCACTTCATCATCGCTTAAATATTGCCACTTTGGATTTATCTTCAAAATTATTACACCTTTTACGCAAGATTGAATTTTTTGAATATATTATGTATCTTTTTATATATTATCGCTGTTATTACGGCGTTGATTCCGGCTTTAAGTAAATTGAAAGGAATAATTACCGGAAGCATCATTCCGAGAACGACCTCAACCGGAGTTTGCATATATATTGGTGTAAGCCAGAGATTCATAAGAGCCATAACCGCCGTTTGCGCAATAACGCCGACAGTAAGACTTATATATGCGGATCTTCTTGTTTTGTTCGATTTATAGATATATCCGGCAAGTATTGAAAAACAGCCCGTTGCCGCAATATGCATAATGATCCCTATTATTCCGCTTCCCGCACTTACGGTAATCCCCTGGAGAATTGACACTACTGCAACAAGAGCAAATCCCCACCATGGTCCAAACAAAAAAACAGCTATCATTATCGGTATATCCGCCGGATCGTATTCGAGAAAAGGAGCGGGCGGAAAAGGTATTCTCACGGCAAGCATGAGAACAACTGAAAACGCCGCCAATACGCCGAGAACCGTAAGCTTTTTCGTATCTGTTTTCATCAAAACCACATTTCCCCTTTGTAATAAAAAACGCTCCGTACATTCTATGCACGGAGCGTTTATTTTTTCAGCAAAGTTTCGCCATCCGGACTAAACGATAAAATCGCAACACCGTCGGTATGGGATTCTCACCCATTCAACCTGAAAAGGCTCTCGGACTAATCGGACAAAGCCGCATCACCGCCGGTAGGGAATCACACCCTGCCCCGAAACTATTGAATTTTTAAAGGAAGCGAAGGAATTATTCCTCGTCGCCCTCCTCTTCATCTTCGTCATAATCGAATTCGAGATGCTCGCCGCAGTTGGGGCACTCCATCTCGCCTTCCTCAACGATGGAACCGTCGATGCAGATGGTCTCGCCGCAGTTGGGGCACTCTACTTCGTAGCAGTCGTCGTCATCGCAGCAATCGCAATCGCCATCGCAGCAGTCATCGTCTTCTTCA
>JAZLFU010000198.1:0-1842 GCA_045615915.1 Oscillospiraceae bacterium | reverse complement strand
CACGGAGAGCCGGAAGGAAAATGTTTTGTCAAGCTTTACCATAACGGTAAACATATCGTGCTCAAAGGTTTTACCGATACGGGAAACACTATGACGGATCCGTTCAGCGGAAACCCGGTTGCAATATGCAGAGGAAAGGATATCAGCGAAATTGTTTCGGAAGATATGCTCAAAGCGGAAGAAAATTTCGATTTGAGCACGGAAATGAGATTTTTGCCATATAGAACTGTTTCCGGAAGCTCGGTCATACCGGTATTCAAACCTGAAAAGCTTGAAATTCTTATGAACGGAACGAAATACGAGGCAGAAAACATTCTTGTGGGACTTTCGGAAAATGCTCCCGAAAGAACAATGCTTTTAGGGAAAAATATGATTATGAAACAATCTGGAAAAATATTTTCGGAGGTGCGATAAATGCTTTTCAGAGATTTGCTTAATAAAATAAAAAGCGGTTGGGCAAAAGTGCTTTTTAAACTTTTCGGAGGAAGTGTTTTTTACGTAAACGGGCCGGAAAATCTTCCTCCGCCTCTTACGAAAGCAGAAGAAAAAATTGTATTTGAAAAATTCGAGCAGGGAGATAAAGACGCCAAAAATGCTTTGATTGAACACAATTTGAGATTGGTGGTTTACATAGCGAGAAAGTTTGAATCTACTGGAATAGGCGTTGAAGACCTCACTTCAATAGGTACAATAGGTTTAATCAAAGCGGTAAACACCTTTGCGCCCAGTAAAGGCATAAAGCTTGCCACCTATGCGTCAAGGTGCATAGAAAACGAGATACTTATGTTTATTCGCAAAATACAGCCGCAGAAGAACGAGGTTTCGATAGATGAGCCTCTTAACGTGGATTGGGACGGAAATGAACTTCTGCTTTCAGACGTATTGGGAACGGAAAGCGATTGCGTAAATCACGGAATAGAGCAGGACGCGGAAAGAAAAGTGCTCAATGATGCGGTTTCAAAGCTCGGAGATAGGGAACACCAAATAATGGTACTCCGTTTCGGACTTTGCGGAGAAAAAGAGCATACTCAAAAAGAAGTTGCGGATATGATAGGAATAAGCCAGTCATACATATCAAGACTTGAAAAAAAGATAATAAAAAAGCTCCGCAAGGAGCTTGAAAAGACCGCAATGTTTTGATTATCTGTTCAATACCCAAATACTAAAATTCAGATATCCGGCAAAGCATACCCAGACAAAATACGGAAATAAGAGCCAGCCGGCCGCTTTATTCTTGCGATAGAACAGTATTATTGTTATGAGAATGAGCACGAGAAGCAGAAGCAGCCAAATGAACGCCGCAAAATAGGCTCTGAAATTGAAGAATATAAGAGTCCAGCAGAAGTTTACCACAAGCTGCGCGGCATAGAATAAAAGCGCCGTATCGAGATTTTCTCCGTTTGATTTCCAGACAAGCGCCGCCGAAATTCCCATGAGCACGAACAAAACGCTCCAGACAATCGGAAATATCCAGGAGGGAGGAGAGAGCGGCGGGCGGTTAATGGCGGAATAAATGGACATACTTTCTTTTGTCAGATATGCGGAAAGTCCTCCTACTCCGAGAGCTATTGCGATTGATAAAATAAACGGCATATATTTTTTCAGCATATTATGCACCTCCGTTAAGATTATACGGAGTTTGACTTCGGTTTATACGAAAGAAGGTATGATTTTGGAAAAAGAAAAGGATAAAAAGAATATTGTTCCGCTTTATGAAACAAATCCAATACAGCTCGGAGAAAAAACCTCCGAAGAAGCGGAAGAACTCGGTGTTGAACTTGCGAAAGATTGGGTAGACGAAAACAAGCTGTAAAATTGATATTTATTATTGAAAGTTTCTTG
>JAZLFU010000197.1:0-2980 GCA_045615915.1 Oscillospiraceae bacterium | reverse complement strand
AGTAGAAACCGCTTTTATAAGTCCTATGGTCCCTATTGAAATTAAATCGTCCTGTTCTGAAACCGTTCCGTAATATTTTTTTATTATATGAGCAACAAGTCGCAAATTATGCTCAATAAGCTTTGTTTTTGCCTCATTATCTCCATCTTTCATTTTTCTGAAACATTCTTTTTCCTCTTCACTATTGAGCGGTTTCGGAAAAGAACTTGATACAGTAACATGAAGAGCAAATAATGCAATTCCGGAAATAATACTTAAAATCAAAAAATAATTCATAATACAATCGACCTCCATACATAAAATATATTTGAATGAAATATTTTTTTGCATGGACACATTTGTAATCATTGTTTTACAACAAAATATAATGTATAATCAATTTATTAAATTAAGGAAGTGAATATATGAAAATAAGCGAAATGCCATATGAGCATTTATCTATTGAAGAAATCGGCTTCTCTATGAAAAAAATAATAGAAAGCATAAATAATGCCAAAAACGCCGATGAAATACTCGAAATCAGAAAAGATTATCTTAAAATTCTTCGCAATTATAATACGGCACTTAATCTTGCATATATAAGATATAGCTGCAATACCGCTGATGAATTTTACGTAAAAGAAAATGACTACTTTGATGAAATAGGTCCTCAATTTTCAAATCTTATAAATGAGTATAATAATGCCCTTTTAAATTCACCTTACAGAAAAGAACTCGAAGAAAAACTTTCTCCTGTATATTTTCGTTACATGGAAGTACAGGCAAAAGCAATATCACCCGAAATCATAGATGAAATGGTTGAGGAAAACAAAATAGTTTCCGAATACTCAAAGCTTATGGCAGGTATGGAATTCGAATTTCGCGGTAAAAAAATGAGCCGTGCCGCCCTTTCCGGTTATTTCAAATCCGAAGACCGTGCAACAAGGAAAGAAGCCTACGAGGTTATGGGAACCGTGCTCAATACCTATGCCGATAAACTTGATGATATTTTTGACAGACTTGTTAAAATACGTACTAAAATGGCAAAAAAACTTGGATACAAAAATTTTGTCGAGCTTGGCTACTATCGTATGGAAAGAGTTTGTTATGATAAATCAGATATCGAAGTATTCCGTAAAAATGTATTAGATTCTATTGTTCCTGCCGTATCAAAACTTCGTACCGAAAATGCCAAAGATCTCGGAATAGACAGATACATGTTGTATGATGATGGAATAACAATACAAGGCGGAAATCCAAAACCTATCGGTACAAAAGAAGATATATTTAACGGCGCAAAAGATATGTATCATAAGATGAGTGAAGAATCCGGAAAATTCATCGATTTGATGATTGAAAACGAAGCTTTTGATGTTGATCCGAGGCAAAATAAATGGGGCGGCGGATACTGCACAGATATTCCGCTTTACAAACAGCCGTTTATCCTTGCAAATTTCAACGGTACCGCAGATGATGTTGACGTTGTAACCCACGAAGCCGGCCATGCCTTTAACGCTTACCTTATTGCAAACAATAAATTTGCACTTGAAATAAATTGTGGAGGAATGGAAACTGCCGAAACTCATTCAATGAGCATGGAATTTTTTGCATGGAAATACATTGAAAACTTTTTTGGCAAAAATGCTCAAAAATACAAATATTCCCATGCCCTTGACGCATTTTCTTTTATTCCTTATGGAACTATTGTTGACTATTTTCAGCATATAGTTTATGAAAATCCCGATATGACTCCAAAAGAAAGAAACGAAGTTTGGAAGAAACTCGAAAAACAATATAGACCTTATATTTCTGCCGAAGGTATACCTTTCCTTGAAGACGGTCGCCGTTGGCAATATCAAATGCACATCTACGAATCTCCCTTCTATTACATTGATTACTGCCTCGCCCAAACTGCTGCATTTGGATTTCTTCTTGCTTCTCTCCAAGATTACGATGGTGCATTTGAAAGATATATAAACCTTATGAAACAAGGCGGAGAACAATACTTTGATAAGCTCCTTGAAGAAGCCGGAATACCTTCACCTTTTAAAGATGGTTCTCTAAAAGAACTATCCGAAAAAGTTGAAAAGCTTTTAACAGAATTAAAAAAGAATATTTAAAAAAGTATAAAAAAAGAGCTCATGAAAATCATGAGCTCTTTTAATATTATTTCATCAAAACAGCAAATGCTGAATTCAGAAATTAACGACCATACTGGCAGTCGTTGTTACCGGATTCGGTAGTCCACATCTCAAGCATGTTGATCGGGTCATTGAAGTCAGCAATCCAACCTTCACGTGCGATATCGAAGTTACCGTTCTTTCTTTCCTCAAGGAATACGTTCCAGTCCTGAACCTGAATGCTCATCTGAATACCAATTGCTGCAAAGTCTTGCTGCATGGATTCAGCAACAGCGATATGGCCGGAAGATTCGTTAGTGAGGTATTCGATAACGATAGGAGTTTCATCAGCAAGAGTGCCGTCTTCTTTGAACTGGAATCCAGCTGCTTTAAGAAGTTCGGTCGCTTTTGCAACAGTTCCTTCGTAATCATTGTTAATTGCATAAGGATCATAATAACCCTGTTCAGTAATTTCGGTCTTGAATACGCCGCCATTACCGTCAGCCATTCCAAGAGGAATGTATGCATTAGCTGCAACCTGACCGGTTTGACCAATGTTTTCGCAGATGTAATCACGGTCAACAAGGAGAGAGAATGCTTCTCTCATGCAAGCTGCCTGTTCAGGAGTCTTGTCTGCGAAAAGCTGGCTCTTGCAGTTGAATGCAACATAGTAGGTACCAAGTTCATCAACGATATAGAACTCAGGGTTGTTATCAGCAAGAAGAGTTGCAATTTCATCGGTAGGAACAGAGTCAATGAAGTCAACGTCGCCTGCATTATATGCTGCATAGATTGCAGTATCATCAGCAGAGAGCATGAACTCAAGTTTTTCAACAGTTACTTTATCTGCATCAAACCAATAGGGGTTCAAGTCGGAGGCC
>JAZLFU010000196.1:0-5648 GCA_045615915.1 Oscillospiraceae bacterium | reverse complement strand
TAAAAAGCTACCGTGATATGGGTGCCGACGTTGTCGGAATGAGCACCGCCTGTGAAGCCATCGTCGCAAGACAGATGAATATGAAGATCTGTTGCATATCTTTTGTTTCCAATATGGCGGCAGGAATAACAGGAGAAGCTCTTTCCGACGAAGAAGTTGGTGAAAATGCTGAAAAACACTCCGAAAAATTCAAAACGCTCCTTGTTGAACTTTTGAAGGCGTTATAAATATTTCAAATGAAATAGTCCCATATTCAATGAATAGGGACTATTTCATTTTATTTTTTCTTTTTATTGACAAATCAAACGATAATGTTATAATTAAGATATGATTATCTTTAATTTGATCCGTTGAGGTCAAAAAGGTTTTTTATAAAAAGTATTTATTCCGCTTTACAGTATTGTACTTGCGGTATTTTTACTTTTAATACCTTGCTCACAACGGCAAGGCTTTTTTATTTGATAACAAAAAAGGAGAAACAAACCATGGAAATCGTAAAAAATCAAGAAGGCGCTTCACTTAATCTCGAAGTAATCGGAAGACTTGATACTACAACCGCTCCCCAGCTTGAAACTGAAATAAAAGACAGCCTTGAAGATATTACCGAGCTTACCCTTGATTTTGCAAAGCTTGAATATGTATCTTCCGCAGGTCTTCGTGTTCTTTTGGCGGCACAGAAAATCATGAACAAACAGGGAAAAATGGTAATCAAAAACGTTTGCGACGATATAAACGAGGTTTTTGAAATTACCGGATTTTCCGACATCCTTACTGTGGAGTAATATCAATGGAAGAATCTTATCATATCGGTTTTGGCTCTGAACACGGAGCGAAATACGCCATACTCCCCGGGGATCCCGGAAGAGTTGAAGCAATAGCAAAATACCTTAATAATCCTCGCTTTTTCCATCAAAGCAGAGAATATACAGCTTGGCTCGGTGAACTCGAAGGCGAAACCGTCCTCGTTATGTCAACAGGTATGGGTGGCCCTTCTACCGCGATAGCTGTTGAAGAGCTTTACCGCACCGGTATCACTACCTTTATTCGCGTCGGTACCTGCGGCGGTATGCAGCCGGAAATAATCGGCGGTGATCTTGTCGTTGCAACCGGCTCCATAAGAATGGAAGGTACGTCGAAAGAATATGTTCCGATCGAATATCCCGCCGTTTCCGATTTTGAAATAGCCGGAACTCTCGTTGAGAGCGCAAAAGCTCTTGGCTTTAATTGCTATGCCGGAGTTGTTCAAAGCAAGGATTCTTTCTATGGTCAACATGATCCCGACCGTATGCCCATAGGCTATGAGCTCAACAACAAATGGCGTGCGTGGATAGGCGCAGGCTGCCTTGCCTCTGAAATGGAAAGCGCTGCGCTTTTTATAGTTTCTTCAGTTCTCCGCGTAAGGGCAGGCGCAATTTTTTCCGTTGTATGGAATCAGGAACGTGCCCGTCTCGGTCTTTCCAATCCAACGGTACATGACACCGAACCTGCCATCAGAACCGTCGTTGAAGCAATACGCCGCTTAATAAAAAAAGACAAATAAATCCGATTATTTCTGAAAGTAAGAGGTACAATATGGTATTTCAATGGGATAAACTTCTATGCTCCGATACACTCGCCGAAAAAGAAAAAACTCCGTCCAGCTGGGTGGATTATCCTATAGACCCTTTTGAGCAGGACTATCGTGAAATAGTTTCAAGCGTCAGCTTCCGCCACCTTCAGGATAAAGCTCAAATATACGAGCTTGACAGAGGAGATTTTGTAAGAACAAGGCTTACCCATTCTCTTGAAGTATCTACCATTGCAAAACAGCTCGGAATAATGCTCCTTTATAACAATAAATGGAACAACATTTCCGCTTACAGCAACCTTTCATCAGAACAAAAAAGATCTATTCCTACGGTTCTTGCCTGCGCAGGACTTCTCCATGATATGGGAAATCCTCCCTACGGTCATGAGGGAGAAGCGACCATCGGTCTTTGGTTTGCCGATCATTTCAAACGCAATGATTTTGAATTCAACGGCACTCCGATAAGAGAGCTTTTCAATGAGCAGATGCGCTATGACCTTATGAATTTCGAAGGGAACGCTCAAGTCATACGCCTGCTCGGAAAATCGCGTTTTGAATCCGATGAACCGGAAGCGAATGTTTCCTATGCGACTTTGAGCACGCTCCTCAAATACCCGGTAAGCGCCGCCGAAATGGATAAAAACAATTCCGATTTAAGGATCCATAAATTCGGATACTACTATTCCGAAAAGGAGCTTGTAAAAGAGATCCGCGAGCGCACCGGAATGGACCTTGAAAACGAGCCTCATGCAAGAAACCCGCTCACCTATCTTCTTGAAGCCGCCGATGATATCGCGTACGTTACCGCCGATATCGAAGACGCACTTTCGAAGAAAACTGTTTCAATCCATCAGCTTGTTTCTTTTTTGACCAAAAAGATAAATTCGCTTCCCGAAGAAGGCTCCGAAATGCACCAGCTCCAGGTCATCACCGCGGAAGGAATACTCAACAACCTCAATATGCGCCTTGATAAATGTGAAGGCCAGGGACATATCGCCCGCATCGCCGCGGTACATAGCTGGACAAGTTACGTTCGCAACTGGCTTATGTACGTTGCCGCAACAAGCTTTGTTGAAAACTGCGAGGCCATTATGAATGGCACTTATCAGGATGATCTCCTTGAGAGCAGTTACCATAAGTACACGATCAAAATACTCAAATCCGAAATGTACACGAACGTGTATCCAAACCTTATTGACGACCACCTTTCCGCTTTCCGTGTAATCGGAGATTACCTTGACCGTTTCGCCAACGCTGTGATATATTGGGATACGCCCAGGGGCGTTAACCACATAGAAGAGAACTATATGGCGCTTATTCCGAAAAAGCTCAAAAACGATTATTACCACGAGAAAACAGATGACGAAAAATTCAATCTTTATCTTCGTTTCAGAATGGTTTTGGATTTTCTCGGCAGTATGACGGATAACGCATCCTATGACCTTTATAAAAGGCTCAACGCAATTCAATAAAACTACCGATATCAAAGGGAACTGCTTAAAAAACAGTTCCTTTTTTGTTGACCATTTTAGGTATTAAATTTATAATGTAGATGAAATATTTATTCAAAGTTAAATAAAAACGTCAACGGCGATGGAAATGTAAACAACCGCGACGTTATAACGCTTTTCTACTACGTTTTTCTCGCTGACGTTGAAATTTTCTGAAAACACAAGAATTTTCTATGAGGATAAACAAATGGCACCTTCATCAACAGCAATTGAAATAAAAAACATTATTAAAATCGCCGGAGCATATATTGCGTGGGTCATCGGTTCCGGCTTCGCGACCGGGCAGGAAGTTCTGCAGTTTTTTTCAAGCTACGGATATATGAGTTACGCCGTAGTCGGAATAACTCTTATCGGCTTCATTTTGTTCGGCTATCTGCTGATGCGTACCGGCTTTGAAAATAAAAGCGAATCCGGATTTGACCATTTCCGGTATTTTTGCGGAAAATATTTGGGAACAGGTTATTCCTGCCTTATTTCCATAACGCTTTTGTTTCTTATTCCCGTGCTCATTTCCGGCGGCGGTGCCACACTGAATGAATATTATAAATTGCCGAAGCCTATCGGCTCCGCGCTGCTTGCCATTTTGGTCCTCGTTGTCTATCTGATAGGATTTGAAAAAATGGTGAGCATCATTTCAAAACTCGGCCCGGTAATTATTTTCTTTTCTCTGTCGGTCGGCATCGTAAGTCTTTTTCAAAGCATGGAAAATTGGGCGGAAATACCCGTTTTTGAAAGTGCTCTTGAGCCATACAAAGCCGCTCCGACCTGGTGGTTAAGCGGAATTTTATATCTTGGACTTAACTTCTTTCCCGGCAGCACCTATTTCACCCAGCTCGGCAGTTCCGCAAATTCAAAAAAGGAGCTCAAATACGGTGCGATTTGCGGAGGAGTAATTCTGCTCCTCTCCATCGCAATTATGAGCACGGCTATCATGCTAAACGGAGATTCCGCCGCCGGGCTTGACGTTCCCGCTCTCTATCTCGCCCGCAACATTTCAAAATTCCTCGGTGCTGTATTTTCCGTTATGCTGGTGCTCGGGATATTTTCATCATGTTCAATTATGACATGGTCGGTTTGCAGTAATTTTTCAGCAAAGACCGGCAAAAACACTCTTACCGCTATTGCCGTTACGGTTTTCGGATATGTGATAAGCCTGTTTTCTTTCGGAACTCTTATCAGCACGATATACCCGTTAATAGGCTACGCCGGTTTAATTTTTCTCGGCTGTGTCATATCCAAATGCTTTCCGAAGAAAGCGAAACAATAAAAAATTACCCGTCGAATTTTTTCGGCGGGTTTTATTATTTAAAATATTTTATTTCGCATAACTTTTTGCAAGACCGCCCTCGGAGGTTTCTCTGTAATGGCAGTTTATATCTCTTCCCGTTTCGTACATTGTTTTTACAACCATATCAAAAGATATTTTTCTTGTATTCGTGAGAAAATTGGCGAGAGAAAGGGAGTTTATGGCTCTCATGGCGGCAACGGCGTTTCTTTCGATACAAGGTATCTGAACAAGGCCGCCAATGGGATCGCAGGTAAGGCCAAGCATGTGTTCCATTGAAATTTCAGCGGCGTATTCTATTTGGTCAAGGCTCATTCCGCAGATCTCCGCAAGAGCCGCAGACGCCATACAGCAGGCAGAGCCTATTTCCGCCTGGCAACCGCACTCCGCGCCGGATATGGAAGCGTTTTTCTTGATAAGATTTCCTATTATTCCGCCTGTCGCAAGACCATGGAGCACCTCTTCATCAGAAAGATGGCGTTTCTTCTGGAAATAATACAAAACCGCCGGAACAACGCCCGCAGCGCCGCAGGTCGGAGCCGTTACGATCATCCCGTTGCTGGCGTTCTGTTCGCCGACCGCAAAAGCATATGAGCACACTATTCTGTTTTCTTTCGTTTCGGGGCTTTCATCCATATGGTACTGGTTAAACAGATATGCCGCCTTGCGCTGTACTCCCAAACCGCCGGCAAGAGTGCCTTCGGTGGAAAGTCCCTCGGTTATTGAAGCTCTCATTGCGTCCCAGATCTTTTGGAGGTAATTCCAGATCTCTGGACCTTCGTTTTCCTCAACGTACTGCCAGATCCTCATATCGCTTTCACAGCAATACTTCGCAATCTCGGCAAAGCTGTTTTCCTTATACGTTTCCGGCGGATCTACATAGGTGGAGCCTTCCATTCTTATGGAGCCGCCGCCTATACTGTAAAACCTCGCCTTCCCTATTTCGTTTCCGTCTTTGTATGCCTGCATATCCAAAGTGCAGGAATAGCGGATCGGCTCATCATAGTCCGGATCAAAAATTATCTCCGAAGGTACCGGAGCAAAACTTTGGCGCAAAACCGCATCCGTCATATGACCTTTTCCGGTCTTCGCCAGGGAGCCATAGAGCGTAACTCTGAATCCGTCTGCTTCGGGATATTTTCCCTTGAACATATTCGCACAGCGTTCCGGGCCTATCGTATGAGAACTCGAAGGGCCCCTTCCTATTCTGTAAAGTTTTCTTAAACTTTTCATATCTTCCTCTTTTTTCGGTTTGAAGTCGGAGGCCAAGCGGTCTTAGGAAGAC
>JAZLFU010000195.1:0-1976 GCA_045615915.1 Oscillospiraceae bacterium | reverse complement strand
TGCAAAGCAAAGGCGTAAAGACCGTCGGAATAGTGAATGTTGTCGGCTCCAGCATCGCGAAGCTCGTTGACAGCGTTATCTATACCTACGCCGGACCGGAAATCGCCGTTGCCACAACGAAGGGCTATACCACCCAGGTCGCGGTGCTCTATCTTTTCGCGATATATCTCGCGGAAAAGATCGGCAGGATAACTCCGGCGGAAAACGAAGCGCTCACTTCGGAGATACTCAATATCCCGGTCAATATCCAGCGCGCCATCGACCTTAATCCGCAGATACCGGAGCTTGCCAAAAAGTACCACGATAACGCTTCACTCTTCTTCATCGGCAGAAACGTGGACTACGCGGTCTCCCTCGAAGCCTCGCTCAAGATGAAGGAAATTTCCTACATACATTCGGAGGCGTACCCTGCCGGAGAACTGAAACATGGCACCATCGCCCTTATTGACGAGGAAAGGCTCGTTGTGGCAATAGCCGCCTATGACGAGCTTTTCGATAAGATGATGAGCAACATAAAGGAAGTCAAAGCGAGGGGCGCGAAAGTCCTCGGAGTTGCCGCCGAGGGGATGAACAAGATTTTCTCGGAAGCGGATGATGTTATTCTCGTTCCGAAATGTTCGCCTCTTTTCGCGGTGCCTTCGGAGATAGTCCCGCTCCAGCTCCTGGCGTATTACGTCGCCAGGGAGAACGGCTGCGATATAGACAAGCCCCGCAACCTCGCGAAATCCGTTACAGTTGAATAAAACAGATAATAAAAAACTCCGGCACGTTCGGAGCTTTTTGTTAAAATATTCTTGAACTAATACCATGGAGTGAAACAAATGAAAAAGGTTTTTGCGCTGTTTCTGGCTTTCCTGCTGATTTTTTCCATGACTTCATGCAGGGAGGGACAGCCGACTGAAGTACAGCTATCCGAAGAAAAGCATATTGAAATATCCGAAACGGAAAATTATATCCGGCTTCCGGAAGGCGTTTCCGAGGAAATGTTATCCGCGGATTTCTGGATAAACCTCAAACCCTCAGAAGAGATCGTAATAGTTCCGGAGGAGATTTCCGAGGGAGTGCTTTCCGCGGATTTCCGGATAAACTCCAAGCCTTCTGAAAAAATCATAATGACTCCGGAGGAAATTTCCGAATTCAACTCATCCAATGATAAACTTCTTTCATGGAAAAACTCTTCCATCGCGCTCAAAGATTTCCCGGAATCGGTCATCACCGACGCCGTCAGACAATTCGTTGTAACTCCCTTGCCGGATGACTCGCTCACATACTATATCGACGGAAAACCTGTATCCGAGGAATATTTCGAGGAGCTCGACAAAAACCGTGCGCTTGATAAACTGAACAAACGCGAAGTTCTTGTGCGCTACGGCTATTCTGTCAAATGGGCGGAGCTTCGTGCGTATCCTACCGACGATTTCTGCGTTACCGAACAGGATGACTTCTTCTATGACGAGTTCATAAACAGCCAGTGTTTCCCCTACTGCCCGCTGGTCGTACTGCACGAGAGCCTTGACGAACAGTGGTATTACGTTCTGTTTGACGGATTCGGCGGCTGGGTAAGGACCGATGCGGTGGCGCTCTGCCGCAGCCGTGAAGATTGGCTGAAACGTCAGGAAAACGATGAGTTCCTCGTTGTTACCGGACGGGAACTCCGTCTTCCCCACGATGAAGGCTGCCCCGGCGTTTCGGATCTTCTTCTGCCGATGGGAACCAGACTTCCTCTTATAAGCACGGAAAAAGCTCCGGAGAATATCCGTATGCGCACCGGGTACGGCTGTTATACCGTTCTGGTGCCCACCCGTGATAAAAACGGCTTCATCAAGGACGAATACGCTCTTGTCTCATCGGCGGAAGACGTTTCGGTGGGATTTTTGCCTTACACCGAAGAGAACGTCATACGCCAGGCGTTCAAGCTCCTCGGCGACCGTTACGGTTGGGGCAGTTCCGGTTTTTCAAACGACTGTTCCGGAATA
>JAZLFU010000194.1:0-2238 GCA_045615915.1 Oscillospiraceae bacterium | reverse complement strand
AAATTGTCGATTATCATCGGAGTACTGTCATCATAACGGAAAGATACGTTATTAAGCTCAATAGCTCCGTGGAGAGATGATATGACCTCTTTGCCTTCTGAAATTTCGGGTACGGTATCCATTATCGGTTTTGCCATATCGAGAATAGGCTTTATTTGGGATATTGTTGCCGCTATTCCGGCAAGGGAGGTAAATGCGCCGGTTACAAGTGCATAAGCCGTATTGAATGCATAATAGTCGGAAACGGATACGCCGGATTTGAGCGCTATCCAATAGATAACTATCGTACTGATAAGAGTTATTGCAAGCGGTATCGTTAAATTGAGCTTCAAGAAAAGCGGAGGATTGATAGAATAATGAGTTTCCTCGGCAAAAATTTTAGCCCAGCGGGAGAACATTCTCTTTTCAGCTCCGGCAAGCTTTATTTTCTGAATGCCGGATATCATAGCAAAACTGATACCGCTGTCCTTTGTGGTGGCAAGCATTACTTTCTTATTCTGTTTGGAATTCCATATGGTTGAAATAGCGGAAACCAATATGATAAAAAGAGTTGTTGCAATCGCCGGAAGAGTAAGCGAAGGAGCAAAAGCAAATATCTGTATTATGTAAATGAAGGAAAATACGGAGGTAAAACCTATTCCCACAACGCTTTCCAAAAATACGTTGCAGAGCATTTGTATATACAGGGAACGCTGGGAAAGTTCACCGGCGCCGAAATCACGGAAAAATTTCGGCGGGAGAGAAAGAATTCTTGACATAGTAGCGGCTTCTACCGCAACATCGAGCTTTACATTAACCCGGCTTTGTATAAGTCCTTTATAGGAATTAACAAGAAAGCTGCTTACGGAAAAACAAAGCATAAATATGGCAAGGGATAAAAGTACCTTGATACTTCCGCTCTGAACAACTGTAGAAAACAGCCATTTTGTAAATAGTGGGGAGAGAAGTCCCAAAAGCGCGCTTATGGCCATCATTCCGAAATACAGCAGTATATCGGAAAACGAAAGTTGTTCAAGCATAAATACAAAGATATCTTTAACCGTTATTTTGCGGAGCGGGAAGGCTCTGTAAAAGCAGTATGCTTCTTCATCTATAAAGGAAGCGTTCTGATGGTTTATTTTTATGTTTTTTCCAGTTTTGAAATCAAAACATACGTAACCGAACATTTTTCCGGGAATAAGCGCAACCGCTCTTCCGTCTTCTTTAAGAGTTCCAAGCATAGGACCTATGGCGTTTTTATACCAGTCCTCCTGTATGGTAACTTTTCTGCGCATTATTCCGTAAGGGCGCATACGGAATTCAAGCTGGTCATCAACGGTTTTTATGCCCGAGGGTATTTCCTGCTTTTTTTCTTTTATTCTGAAATATTTGAATATTTCGTCAATGGCGGAGCTTGCGATTTCTTTTTCCGCCAGTGCTTCGGTAAGGCGTTTACCCATAACCGCATCGGCTACGCTTAAAAATGCATCATTAAAAAGTTCTTCATCAAACTGTTTCCTTTGTTTTATCTGTTCGTCAAACCAACCCAAAATAATGCACCTCCCTTATTCGGCGGAAACGAGATCATTATAGAGAGGACAACTCTCCATAAGCTCTTTGTGAGTTCCGCGTGCAATAACTGTGCCTTGCTGCATTACAAGTATTTCATCACAGCTTCTTATCGTGGAAAGACGATGGGCGACTACGATGCAGGTAATTCCTCTTGCGCGGATCGCTTTTACAACCGCGTGCTCTGTTCTTGCGTCAAGGGCAGAGGTTGCTTGGTCGAGAATGATTACAGTAGGATCCTGCGCAAGTACGCGGGCAATTTCAATTCTCTGACGTTGACCGCCGGAAAAATCTTTTCCGCCTTCTGTGAGTTTATACTGATAGCCTTCGCTTCTCTGTATGATATCATCATGTATTTGAGCATCGCGAGCGGCAAGTATCATTTCAAAATCTTCTATGGAGTCGTCCCACATTTTTATGTTATTGGCGATAGTATCTTCAAAAAGGATTATATCCTGGTCAACTACCGCGAGGGAGCTGTGGAAAACGTCTTTGTCTATTTCGCTCAAAGGTTTCCCGTCAAAAAGGATCTCCCCCGACCAGGGGCGGTAAAGTCCGGAAATAAGTTTCGATACCGTTGATTTTCCGCAACCTGAACCGCCGACTATGGCAACGCTTTTTCCGGGTTCAAGATTGAGGTTGAAATCTTTTATAAGCGGTTCGGCAAGCTTTGAATAGCCGAAAGTAACG
>JAZLFU010000193.1:0-2592 GCA_045615915.1 Oscillospiraceae bacterium | reverse complement strand
AAGCTCCGGTAGTCGAAGAAGTTCCGGTTGTTGAAGAAGCTCCGGTAGTAGAAGAAGCTCCGGTGGTCGAGGAAACTCCGGTAGTTGAAGAAACTTCCGACGATGAGGCGCAGAAAGCCGAATGGCGTGAAAAAGGCCTTTGCCAATATTGTGGCGGAAAGTTCGGCGGATTCTTTACAAAGAAATGTAAAGATTGCGGCAGGAAAAAAGATTATTGATAAAAAATTACAGCCTCCTTTTTGCGGGAGGCTGTTTTTTTACTATTTATCAACCCGGAGGCCAGGTCATATCTCTTCCGGCGAGAACGTGGAAATGAAGGTGCTTAACGCTCTGTCCCGCCTGGTCGCCGCAGTTCGTAACTACGCGAAAGCTTTCTATTCCGAGGTCTTTCGTTATTTTTGCGATGATCTCATAAATATAGGCTATCATCTGGCTGTTTGAAGCGTCTATTTCCGCGGCGCTCTTGATATGCTGTTTGGGAATTACGAGAAAATGAGTGGGCGCCTGGGGATCAATATCGTAGAAGGCGAGCACTTTGTCATCTTCGTAAACCTTATTGCAGGGTATTTCGCCAGCCGCTATTTTACAAAAAAGGCAATCTTCCATTTTTGAGGGATCTCCTTTCGTAAAGATTTTATTTGTTGATAAGAAGAGTTTCAACTATTTCGCCTGCGGAAGCAAGGGCTTCGTCAAGCATTTCGGGATTTGCGCCGCCCATTGCGGAATCAGGTCTGCCGCCGCCGGAGCCGCCCGCAACAGAGGATATCTCGCGAACGATCTTTCCTGCGTTGGCACCGTCTTTAAGCGCATTCAATCCGCAAACGGCAAGGATGCTTGCTTTATCATCGCATACGGAAGCGAGAACGGCAATGGCATCCGGCTCTTTGGATTTGATATGGTCGCCCATAATGCGAAGGCTTCCGGGGTTGATACCGTCAAGCTTCGCGCAGATGAATTTTAATCCGCAAAGCTCTTTTGCGTTGGAAATAAGGCTTTCAACACGCATTTGAGCAAGCTTGTTGTTGAGTTCTTCGATTTCTTTGTCTTTGTTTTTGAGGTCGGCCATAACCGCGCCGGATTTTTGTGCAACCTCTCCGATTCCGTTTACTTTAAGGTTAGAGGCGGTTTCGGAAAGGTTTTCATTCATCTGATTGATATAATCGAGAACGCCGGTACCGGTGGTGGCTTCAATACGTCTTACGCCGGCGGCAACGGAGGATTCACTCAAGATCTTAAAAAGCCCGATACGGCTTGTATTGTTTACGTGAGTACCGCCGCAGAACTCAATGGAACGGCCGGAAACGTCAACAACACGGACAACGTCGCCGTATTTTTCTCCGAACAGAGCCATGGCTCCCATCTGACGGGCTTCCTCTATGGGTTTTTCGCTTATATCAACGTCGAGAGCGGAAAGGATCATTTCGTTTACTATCTTCTCGGTTTCGGCGATTTCTTCGGAAGTCATAGCGGAGAAATGGCTGAAGTCGAAACGGCAGCGGTGCTCATCAACATAGGAGCCGGCCTGATGAACGTGGTCGCCGAGCACTTCGCGGAGAGCTTTCTGGAGAAGGTGGCAGGCAGTATGGTTACGCTGAGTTGCCATACGGATCTCCTCGTTGAGCCTTGCTCTTACAGAATCTCCGGTGCGGAGGATACCGCTTGTCATAGTGCCTATATGCATATATTGACCGGTGGGGGATTTCTTACAGTCGGTTACGTTAAAGATCGAAGGACCTTCGGAAATAACGCCTCTGTCGCCGACCTGGCCGCCCATTTCTGCGTAGAAAGGAGTGGAATCAAGGATTATAACGCCCTCTTCACCCTCCTCGATATCGTTGGAAAGCTCGCCGTCTTTGAGTATGGCAAGAACCTTTGAAGCGGAATCCATTCTGTTGTAGCCGACGAATTTCGTTTTGGTGTCGCCGAGAACGGTGAGGTTATCCTCAACCCAGGAAACGCCGTTTATGGAAGCTCTTGCGTCGCGGGCGCGTTTTTTCTGCTCGTTCATGAGAGCGGTAAAGCTTTCTTCATCAACGGTAATGTTCTTTTCTTCGAGAATATCCTGCGTAAGGTCGAGCGGGAAACCGAAGGTATCATAAAGACGGAAGGCAATGTCGCCGGGAAGAACGGTTTCGCCCTCTGCGGTGAGTTTTTCGACTTCTTCGTTAAGAAGATCGAAGCCCTGGTCGATGGTGCGGCAGAAACGCTCCTCTTCGGAAAGGATGACCTTCTTTATGTAATCCGCGTGCTCCGCGATTTCAGGATATGCGAATTTGTTTTCTTCGATTACGGTATCAACTACTTTGTAGATGAAGGGCTCCTTTATTCCGAGCAATCTTCCGTGGCGGGCGGCTCTTCTCAAAAGACGTTTGAGAACATAGCCTCTGCCTTCGTTTGCGGGCATTACGCCGTCGGCAATCATAAAGGTGGTGCTTCTTGCGTGGTCGGTGATAACACGGAGAGAAACGTCTTTTACCGGATCATCGTGATAATTTACTCCGGCAATGGAGCCGATTTTTTTCATTATGTTCTGAACGGTATCAATTTCAAAGAGGTTGTCGACTCCCTGCATTACACAGGCAAGACGCTCCA
>JAZLFU010000192.1:0-8925 GCA_045615915.1 Oscillospiraceae bacterium | reverse complement strand
TTGCAAAGGCATTCTGAATCTGCAGCTCCGTTCTGGTATCAATGGAGGAGGTAGCCTCATCAAGTATCATAACCGGAGGATCCGCAACAGCGGCACGGGCAATGGAGATAAGCTGACGCTGCCCCTGGGAAAGTCCGCTTCCGTCGCCCTGGAGCACGGTGTTGTAGCCGTTGGGAAGCATACGGATGAAGCTGTCAGCATCCGCAAGCTGGGCGGCGGCAATACATTCATCATCGGTGGCGTCCGGTCTTCCGTAGCGGAGATTTTCCATAACAGTTCCGGTAAAAAGGTTTACGTCCTGCAAAACAACGCCCATGGAGCGGCGCAGATCGTCTTTTCTGATATCCTTGATATCAATTCCGTCATAGGTTATCACGCCGTTTTGTATGTCGTAGAAATGATTTATGAGGTTTGTAATGGTGGTCTTTCCGGCGCCGGTTGCTCCGACAAGGGCAACCTTCTGTCCGCGTTCGGCATAGAACGTTACGTCATAAAGCACCTGTTTCCCTTCAACGTAAGAAAAATCGACGTGTTCAAGATGAACTTCACCTTTAAGTTCGCGGTATTCAAAGCTGCCGTCAGCTTTCGGGATCTTCCATGCCCATTGTTCGGTGCGTTCGCTCGTTTCCTCAATAATTCCGTTTTTGAGAGTGCAGTTTACAAGGGCTACTTTGCCTTCGTCGTTTTCCGGAACTTCGTCAATAAGCTCAAAAATACGCTTTGCGCCGGCTATTGCCATAACAACGGAGTTGACCTGCTGGGATACGTTTCCTATGGGACGGAAAAAGCTTCTTGAAAGCTGGAGGAAAGAGGCGATAGTTCCGAGAGTCAGAACGCCTATTCCGGAAAGGCTTACGTTTGTAACTCCGCGAATGGCAAGAAAGCCGCCGACTATTGCGATTATTACGTAAAGTACGGAGCCGAGACCGTTCATAAGCGGCATCATGGTGTTGCCTATGGTGGAAGCTTTCGTGGCGTTTCCGCAATACTCGGCGTTGCGTTCATCAAAAGCGGCTTCGGCTTCTTTTTCGTGGTTGAATACCTTTACTACCTTCTGACCTTCGATCATCTCTTCAATATAGCCGTTCATGGCACCGAGAGTGCTTTGAGCATTCATAAAATATTTGCCGGATCTCTGCATGATCTTTCCGACCATTTTGAGCATGAAGAAGCTGAACACGACTACGATAAGTGTAAGCCAAAGACTTCTGAGCATCATTGCGAAAAATACGGTAACAATGGTGAAAATTGAGTCAATGACCTGGGGAAGGCTTTTCGAGAGCATTTCACGAAGGGTATCGGCGTCGTTGGTATAGTGGCTCATTATGTCGCCGTGGGAATGGGTATCGAAGTATTTAATGGGGAGGCGCTGCATATGGGAAAACATTTTGTCGCGGATATCTTTCAGAATATTCTGGGTAACCTTTGACATTGTGCGGTCATAGAAAAACGAAGTTAGGATACCGACGATATAAATTCCCGCCATTATGAACAGAGCGCTTATTAAAGCGGAAAAATCGGGATTTTGTACGCCTATGAGCGGAGTTATATAGTCGTCTATAAGTGTTTCAATGAACATTGAACCGGCGACCGCGGAAATACAGCTTAAAATTATACATACGATAACGAATATAAGGCGAAGTCTGTAATTTCTGAAATAGGTAAGGAGGCGTTTGACCGTTTTAATATCTATATTTCTTTCGGGTTTTTTCATATCGTTTTTATTCATCGGAAATGCCTCCTTTCATCTGGGATTCGTATACTTCGCGGTAAATATCGCTCTTTTCGAGAAGCTCCTCGTGGGTGCCTACCGCGGAAATCCTGCCTTCATCAAGGATTATTATTTTATCGGCGTCCATAACGCAAGCAATTCTTTGAGCGATTATTATTTTTGTGGTATCGGGTATTTCTTCGGCGAATGCTTTCCTTATGAGGGAATCGGTCTTCGTATCAACGGCGCTTGTGGAATCGTCGAGAATAAGTATCTTCGGCTTTTTGAGGAGCGCTCTCGCTATACAAAGACGCTGTTTCTGTCCGCCGGAAACGTTTTTGCCGCCCTGCTCAACGTAGGTGCCGTATCCGTTTTCGCGCTCTTTTACGAAGATGTCGGCCTGGGCAAGCTCACAGGCGCGGATGATTTCTTCATCGGTGGCATCCTTATCTCCCCAGCGCAGGTTCTCTTTTATCGTGCCGGAGAAAAGAACGTTCTTTTGAAGGACCATGGCGACGGAATCACGAAGGGTTTTTAGGTCGTAATCGCGGACGTCTATTCCGCCGACTTTTACCGAGCCTTCAGTTACATCATAGAGCCTCGGTATCATCTGAACGAAGGTGGATTTCGAAGAGCCCGTTCCTCCGATTATTCCTACGGTTTCGCCGGAAGCAATATTTATATTTATGTTGTCAAGACAGAGCTTATCGGAAGTTTTCGAATAGGCGAAGCTTACGTTTTCAAAACTTATGGAGCCGTCGGGGACTTCCATAACGGGATTTTCGCCGTTGGTAAGGTCGCTCTTTTCAACGAGAACTTCGCATACACGTTCAGCGCTCTCTCTTGCAATGGTGGTCATTACGAATACGAAGGAGAGCATCATTATGCTCATGAGTATCTGCATTGAATATGAAATGAGGCTCATAAGGTTACCGGTTGAAAGTCCGATCGCGGGATCTCCTCCGGAAGCGACTATCGCCTGGGCGCCGAACCATGAAATGAGTATCATACAGCCATAGGCGCAAACCATCATAAGCGGACCGTTCCAGGCGATATTCATTTCGGCATGGGTGAAATCTTTGCGGATCTCTTCGGAGGTCGCTTTGAATTTGTCTATTTCATGGCCTTCACGGATAAAGGACTTTACAACGCGGATACCGCTCAGGTTTTCCTGAACGGCACGGTTGAGTCTGTCGTAAATTTTGAATACACGTTTGAAAATCGGGTGAGTTTTTTTCATAATGAACAGAAGTCCGCCCGTGAGTATCGGGATACATGCCATAAAGATCCAGGCTATTTTCGGATAGATGCGGAACGCGAATATACTTGAAAAAATTATCATCATCGGGGAACGGAAAGCTCCGCGAATGAGCATCATATATGCGTTTTGGATATTCTGCACGTCCGTTGTCATTCTCGTAATAAGGCTTGAAGTGGAAAATTTATCTATGTTTGAAAACGAGAAATCCTGGATATTATAATACATATCACGGCGAAGATTTTTTGCAAATCCGCAGGAAGCCGCGGCACAGCATCTTCCGGCAAGATTTCCAAAAAGTATTACGAGAAGCGCCGAAATAAGGAGAAATACTCCGTATTTCGTTACGTTTTCCATATTTCCGGCGTTTATTCCGAGATCAATAAGATCGGCCATAACGAAAGGGATTATTACTTCCATTACGACCTCAAGCGTTACGAAAAACGCTGACAGTATGGAAAGAGTTTTATACTCTTTTATTGATTTTGCAAGGGTTTTTAACATTGTTTTTCCTCCGGAATGTTATCAAGATTTTCGGAAAGACGCTCAATATATCCGCAAAGCTCCGAAAGTTCTTTTTCGCTGAAACCTTTTGTTATAGCCTTTTCGAGGTCGGCGTTATTGTTTCTCATAAGACTCAAAACTTCCTCGCCGCGTTTTTCGAGAACGAGCTTTTTGAGCCGCGCGTCATAATCTACGCTTTGACGCTTGATAAAGCCGTTTTTTATCAGCAGGTCAACGTTTTTCGAAGCGGTGGAGCGGGTTATTACGAAATCCCTTTCAAGGTCGCGCTGGAATACGTCTTTGTCCTTATGGTCGTCGATATAGGCTATTATCCAGCCGTTTGAACCTATCAGCTTTTCGATTTCGTGATGGCGGCTCGTTGAAAAAAGGGTGCGAAGCATCTGTCTTGAAAGACAGCGAAGTCTTACGTTTATCGGGCGTTCGTCCATGGTTATCCTCCTTTGTAAGATTGTTTACTATGAAACTGTTGAATACTCAACAAGTATATCATTTTTTACACTGTTTTTCAATAAACAAAAGAAAATTTTATTGTCATATTTTTAAATTGCTGTTGCTTTTGGATACCGAAAGTAGTATCATATATTAAGAATATTATCGGAGGCAGATATAATGCGTACTGAAATAAACTATAACGGTAAAAAATACAATATGATCGAGGACGGAGCGTATAAAGATGATAACGGATATTATATCGTTCATGTTTACGATCCTCTTGAACAGCCGGATCCCTATGGCTGGCTCAACAGCTTTTACGTAAGAGCGACCGATCCGAACTGTGATAATATAATCGAAGTTCGCCCCTGGTGCCCTTACAACAAGGTCGACGGTTTTCTTTAATTTAAAATAATCATTATTTTATTTGCTGTGTGCTTTTTGGCATACAGCAAATTTGTTTAGGGAGAAAAATGATAAAGAAATTTTTTGATAAGACTATGATAAAATTTCTCATAGTCGGAGTGATAAACACTTTGGTGGGAAGCGGAGCAATGTTTCTGCTCTATAATTTAGCCGGGTGCTCATACTGGATTTCCTCCGCGGCCAATTACGTTATCGGCGGAATAGTGAGCTTTTTCCTAAATAAATATTTTACGTTCCAAAATAAGGAGCGTTCGTTTTCCCAGGTGGTGAAATTCATAATCTGCGTTGCGGTATGTTATTTTGTTGCCTATGGAATTGCGAAACCCGCGGCGGAATTTTTGCTTGCAGAACAGTCCACCGCGATAAAGGAAAACGTTGCAATGTTTGCCGGAATGGGGATTTATACGGCGCTGAATTATATAGGGCAACGCTTTTTTGCCTTTGATAAAAAAGAAAAACAATAAAATTGCGGAAAATATAAAAAGGAGCTTTTCTTACGGGAAAAGCTCCTTTTATATTATTAAAAAACGCTTATTTAAGCCTTTTTACGCAAGTTGTGTTATAAAAATATTATAATTCAGAATATTATAATTTGGAATATTATTCCTCGATTTGCTTACCTAAAAAGTTTGCGGCGGCAGAAATAAGCTTCTTCTCGGTTTCGGTAGCGGTGCTTTTTTCATCGCCGCAAAGGAACATAACTGCACCGCAGACGTCTCCGGAGGATATTATCGTTCCGACGGAGAGTGCGGCTCTGTCAACCCCTTCGATGGGATAAAAAATATCGGTGCTTTCGCTTTCGCGGTTGTAGAACGATCTTCTTTCCATAAGCTCTTCAAGTGAGGGAGAAACTCTTCTTTCAAACAGTTCTTTTTTTGGAAGTCCCGCTGTTGATACCACGTGATCTCTGTCGCAAACAACGACCGGGCAGCCTCCGGTTTTATAAAGCACCTCGGCGTACTGTCCGGAAAATTCAGAAAGCTCTCCTATGGGAGAATATTTTTTAAATATTACTTCTCCGCCGCCCTCTGTGAAAATTTCAAGAGGGTCACCCTCTCTGATTCTCATGGTGCGGCGTATTTCTTTTGGAATGACAACTCTTCCGAGGTCGTCAATGCGTCTTACTATTCCTGTTGCTTTCATAATATAAAATCCCCTTCAATCAACTTTTTCTGTTTTCTATTGTTTGCCGCAAAAGGAATTTTATACAAAGGAAAAAATTATACAATAATGAAAGTTTTTATATTAGAGTATCAACGGAAGAACAGAATGAAGTATGATAGTCCGCAAAAGCGGATAATAAAAAATCCCTCTTATGATAGAATAGAAAGCTGTCATAATGGGGATTTTGATTTCTCTTTGTGTTTATCTTTTGATGACAATTCAGGAATCCAACGGTTTACCAATAAAAATTCAGTATTATGAATTCCGTCAATACTGAACTGATAATTTTTTATTTTACTACCTCAAAGTGTTTAATAATCATCCGGCAATTCCGAAAAAATTCTTTTTCCGAAGGATTTCAACGGTTTTTTGCAGGATCTTTCCGGAAATAAGCAGTGCCACTATGGTGCAAAGTCCGACTTCTGCGCCGAGCAGCCAACCTGCTCCGACTGCAATAGCGTCAAGTAGCATTCGCGATGCTTTGACGGAAACGGAGAAACGTCCGGAGATAGCGAAGGTCAATGCCTCGTACGGTCCTTTTCCGACATCGGCATAGGAACAAATACCTGCGCCGATAGCGTAGAGCAGAATTCCGAGCAACATTAAAAGAAAATTTATCACCGCAGAATCGGAATACCGCAGTAACGGCAGGAAAAAATCCAGGCATAAGCTGTAAAAAATCTGATAAAAAAGAGTACCCCAGCGGATCTGTTTCTTGTCGAGCACAAAGCTTATAATGAGCATCACCGACGCAACAAGCAGAGAGGCTTCTCCGAAAGTAACGGGAATATGAAGGCAGATCCCGTTCCAAAGTGTGCTCAAAGTTGTTCCGCCGAAACCCGCGTGGCAGCCAAGGTCGATTCCAAGCGCATAGACAGCCGTTCCCGCTGCAAGTAGAAACCAGCGCTTTTTTTGTTCCATTATTATTCCACGGCTTTCTGTTTTTTCAATCGCAGAGATATGATTTGTTTTATAATTATATTTTTTTATTTTGGAAATCAATATAAAACGGATACTCCCGGTTAGCAATATTCATTTTTGCGTTTCATAAAGATTGTTATTTGCCGATTTCCGCAAGTGTCTCTTTGACAAACTCATTCCAAAGTTTTTGGTAGTTGCGGAGCGAACTGAATTTTTCCTGATTATCGAGTCCGCTGTACATAATGGAGTTTATTCCGAGTTGTTTGAGTTCGCCGATGCCGAGATTCCAGCCCACTATGGCGGCGAAAAAGTCATCGGTAAGGGTTTGGTTTTCCATATACGCCGCGTCATCGGAACAGAGCGCCAACGGTACTCCGGAACGCAGATATTCAGTTGCGGGGTGGTTACGTATGTCCTTTGTATAGCCGAGAGCCTGATTGCTTATGGGGCAGACTTCAAGGCAGATCTCCGCCGCCGCGAAGCGTGCATGAAGGTCCGGGAAACGATAAAGGTTAAGTCCGTGGCCGACTCTTGATGCGCCGAGAAGGTATGCGTCGATGAGGTTGTCGTTGTTCGCGTCAAGGCTTTCTCCGCCGTGAACGTAAAGCTTCATATCGGGATAAAATTTTTTCATATCGAGGAGCATGGGCGCGAATTTTTTGAGAGGAAGGCTGGAATCTTCCTCGTTTACAAGATCAAATCCGATAACGAAGTTTGAACTTTTTTCCGGAACGCTTTCATCTTTTACGATTTCTTGGGCGTATGAGGCATTGAGAAAACATTTTCTTGTGGTTTCGATACGGTCGTTATCGGCTTTAACGCCTGCTCCGATGATGCGAACGGTAAAGTACGGGTACTCTTTTTTGACGGTATAATACGCCGAACGCATCTTCTTTATGTATTCGCAGCATTCGTCGATATCTCCGGTCAGCATTATGTGTATTTCAACGTGCATTATGTTTTGGCTGCAATAGTAACGAAAAGCGTAATTATAGTATTTTTCGGTAATTCCTTTACTGTCGGAGAGGGTGCTGTGTTTGGAAAAAAGATGCTCAAAATAATCCCATACGCTTTCGCCGGATTTTCGAGCACCAACCATGGTCCAGTTAAGCATCAAATCTTCATAACTGTAAAATCCGCTTTCAAGAGCATCGGGGAAACGCATATATCCGTCCGGAACTTTCTCATCACCGATAAGTTCGATGAGGTCAAAGGATTTGCGGTCGGTATTTATGCAAAATTCCGGGCAGGTTTTAAGAAATTCAACAAGTTCGGGGAAGGGCAAAAGCGCCATATCGTGAACATGGAGATCCGCGCCTTTAGGAAGTTTTTCACAGAACTTATATAGTCTGCTTCCGGTCAATTTTTTATCTGTAAGAATACGGATCTTATAAAAATTTTTTCCGCCGCAGGTATCGAAACATTCCTGTTTGAGCTTGGAAAGGTATTCGTCAAGCACTTTTTCCTGATCTCTCATCACTATTCCGAGAAAGTTGGAGTTCGCTTCAACAAGTTCTTTCCTCTTTATCTCGTAATTTTTTACGTCAACGCCGTTATCCAAAAGTGCGCACCTCCCCGTCAGGATTTCTCTATTCATAAATAGTATAATTTTATATTCTCTTTGTCAAGTAAAATACAATAATCATTAAATTCTACTTGTATTCAACACAGTATTATGCTATACTAAACAACGCTTGTAAATTACGGAGAAGATCCGTAACAATATTTTTATTTTAAGGAGAACAAGAAATGAAAAAAATAATTGCTCTTATGCTTGCGCTTGCAATGCTTCTTTGCCTTTGCGCCTGCAACAAAAATGAAGAGCCGAACGAAGAACCCGTCGTAGGCCCCGGAACAACAAATCCCATGACCGAAGTTGCTTCCCTTGACGAGATCAATGCCGCAACCGGCTGCAACATGGAAAAACCCGGCGTTATGGGTGTTTCCGATGAGAAATTCTTCACCATCAATGCCGGCGACTACACCATAGGCGAATATCGCTTCACCGTTGCCGGAGTAAACTATACTCTCCGTGCCGCGGCGACCACCGAGGATATTTCAGGTGTTTACGTTGGCGATACCACCGCTTTCCCGGAAGTGAAAGACGGAATGGATATCGTTGAAACCGACGGTATAAAGCTTGCACGCTGGTTCGACCTCAACGGTCAGCACGTACTTTCTGCGGTAGGTGATATCGATGAAGCGACATTCTCCGGTGTTGCCGATGAGCTTTGCGAAATGAGCAGAATGAACGGCGGAGAAAACGGCTGATAAAAAATATTGCGTTTCCAATATAGTAGGGGAAAATTCAAGAAGGACGAACGCTAAAGAAGCTGTTCGTCCTTTTTATATAATATAGAATATAATTTTGAAATAATTGACATTATTATGCAGAAGTGCTATTATTAAGCCATAATGTGGGAGTATATACCTTCAAAGGCAGTTTTGAAGCGGTTTCCACGTTGAGGAAAAAGAAAACAATGAAAAG
>JAZLFU010000191.1:0-1233 GCA_045615915.1 Oscillospiraceae bacterium | reverse complement strand
TGATAATCCGAGGACATTACGCGAAGGTTGCCGGAAGCGTCTGTATGGACCAGACCATGCTTGACGTTACCGATATACCAGGCGTTTCCGAAGGCGACGTGGTAACCGTATTCGGAAAAGACGGGGACGCGTTCGTTTCCGCCGATGAAGTCGCTTTTCTCGCCGGTACGATAAATTACGAAATAGTTTGCGCTGTTTCAAGACGTGTTCCCCGCTGTTATTACCTTCACGGAGAAAATATACATAATTTTGATTACGCAAGGTGGAAAGAAAAATGAAGTTTGAACTGCGGGAACTTTCCGCCGCCGATATCTCTTCCGCCGCCCAAATAGAAAACGCCTGTTTTTCCGCTCCGTGGAGTGAGAAAACGCTTCTTTCCGAGCTTCAAAACCCGCTCAATAAATTTTTCGGCGCTTTTAACGAAAACTCACTGGCGGGTTATATCGGATTTCAGACCGTTCTTGAAGAAACGAGCGTTTTTAACGTTGCCGTACTGCCGGAATTCAGGCGGAACGGAATAGGTAAAGCGCTTGTTGAAAAGCTTATCTGCGAAGCAAAAAAGGCCGGTTCAAAGGTCGTTTTCCTCGAAGTCAGGGCAAGCAATCTTCCGGCAATAAATCTCTATGAAAAAGAGGGCTTCGTTTTCTTCGGACTTCGCAAAAATTATTACGAAAACCCGAAGGAAAACGCTCTTATTCTGCGGCTTGCTTTTGACGGAAGCCAGGAAAATGAGGATCCCATTGAATGTTGGGACGAAGAATAAAATAAAACGCCGGACGCTGTTAAAAAAGCATCCGGCAATTTTTATTTCAATATGATTTTCAGATTTTCGTTTTCTTTTTCGCTGTATTCAAGCGTTTTTAAAAATCTTCCGTAGCGTACGTTCAGCTTTTCAAAAAGTGTATCGCGATTAACTACCGTTACAGTAACCTCCTCGGAAATATCAGTAAGGCAATCACGTAAAGCATCAAGATTATTGCCGTACCATTCCGGAAAAGAAAGCCCCTCTGCAAATATCGAATGTATATCCGCCATATTTTCTATATTTTCTCCGTCAATAACTATCTCTTTCATATTATTCCTCCCCGTAAAGTAAAGTAAAACTCTCGTAATGGTCATCGGTATAGTATATCAGCCCGTCGTTCGAATACACTATCCGCTTGCTTCCTCTTTCGGATTTTCCAAGCGTATCTATATCGCATTCATAGTATTCTCTTCCGTCTTTTTCCGGCA
>JAZLFU010000190.1:0-1700 GCA_045615915.1 Oscillospiraceae bacterium | reverse complement strand
AAGTTCATCGTGGGAACCTTGCTCGGCTATTTCACCGCCATTGAGCACGATTATCGTTTTTGCGTTCCTTATGGTGCTCAAACGGTGGGCAATGGTAATGACCGTCCGCCCTTCCGAAAGCCGTTCAAGACTTTTCTGAACGAGGTTTTCACTTTCGTTATCAAGAGCGGAAGTCGCCTCATCAAGAATGAGCACCGGTGGGTTTTTGAGAAATACTCTCGCAATGCTTATGCGTTGTTTCTGTCCGCCGGAAAGCTTTATTCCGCGCTCTCCGACATAGGTATCGTATCCGTTTTCAAGTTCGCGTATAAATTCATCTGCGCCGGCGAGCTTTGCGGCTTCGATTACTTCTTCGCGGGTGGCATTCGGTCTTCCATAGAGAATGTTATCAAATATACTGCCGGAAAAGAGATAAACGTCCTGCTGGACTACGCCTATGTTTTGACGGAGGCTTTCTATCGTAACGGAGCGAACGTCCTTTCCGTCAATGAGTATCTTTCCGCCGCTTACGTCATAGAAACGCGGGATGAGGCTTGAAAGCGTTGTTTTTCCACCGCCGGAAGGGCCTACAAGCGCGACGTTTTCTCCGGGTTTTACGTGAAGATTTATGCCTTTTATTACGTTTCCGTTCACTTCTTCATAAGCAAAGGTTACGTCTTCGAGAAGTATATCTCCTTTTACGTTTTCAATGGGAACAGCGTTCGGAGAATCTACGATTTCCGGCTCGACATCCATAATTTCATAGAAACGTTCTATTCCTGTAAGTCCCTGGGTGAATATCTCTATAATGTCCGCGGAACGGCTTATGGTATTGAGGAGCACCGTGGTATAAAGAAGATATGCGGTGTAATCGCCGGGAGTTATCTTTCCGTTCATGAGGAATATCGCGCCGAGAACAACGACCGCAATATACATAAGTCCGTCAAAAAGCCGTATAACGCTGTGGAGCTTTCCGAGGGAGTTGTACGCAACTTTTTTGATTTTGAGAAAGATTTCGTTGCCCTCTTTAAATTTATCTTTTTCGATTGATTCGTTTGCAAAGCTTTGAACAACGCGGATCCCGAGGAGAGTATCTTCGATCTGTGAGTTTATTTCGCCTATCTGCGAGCGTTCCATATGGAATGCGTTTTCAAGGGTGTTACGAAGTTTGAGCACGAAAACCGCAAGGGGAGGAATGGTGAGGTAAATAAGAAGCGTAAGCGGTACGTTTACGTTAAGCAGTATGATGAAGGAAACGAGGAATTTTATTATTGCAATAAGGAATTCCTCCGGGCAATGATGCGAAAATTCCGTAACGTCAAAAAGGTCTTTTGAAAGGCGGCTCATAAGCTGACCGACCTTTGTGTTGCTGTAAAAATTGAAGCTCATTTTTTGAAGATGGGCAAAGAAATCGGAACGCATATCAGCTTCGATATGAGCGCCCATCATATGCCCGTAGGTGGTCATATAGTAGTTAGCAAAGGTATCTATTACTTTGAGCACGAGATAAAGCCCCGCGGATTTCAGAATGAACTCAACGGTTAACAGCGCAATATCTTCAAGAGCGAGGTTTGTTATTTTACGAACTATAATCGGAAGTACGAGGTCGCAGAGCGTAGTGAGAGTGGCACAGAGAAGGTCTATTCCGAAGGTCGGAAGATAGGGCTTGTAATAGGGAACAAATCGTTTGAAATATCCCTTGTTTTCCTTTTCCTCTTTCA
>JAZLFU010000189.1:0-2128 GCA_045615915.1 Oscillospiraceae bacterium | reverse complement strand
AAACAAGTGATTTTTATTTTGAATTGCCTCCGGAGCTTATTGCACAGCACCCGGTAGAAGAACGAGATCATTCGAGAATGATGCATTTAAACAGAAAGACCGGAGAAATTGAGCATTTTCATTTTTATGATCTTCCGGATTTGCTTGAACCCGGAGATCTTCTTGTACTCAATAACTCAAGAGTGCTTCCTGCAAGACTTATAGGAGAAAGGGAAGACACCCATTCTCCCATTGAATTTTTGCTTCTAAATCAGCGCGATCTTGATATTTGGGAAATACTTGTACGACCGGGAAAACACGCTAAAATCGGCAAAAAATTTGTATTTGGCGGCGGTCTTCTGAAAGCGGAAGTAATTGACGTTATAGATGACGGAAACCGTATTGTGAAATTTGAGCATGAAGGAAATATATATAACGTTCTTGATGAAATAGGTCAAATGCCTCTTCCGCCGTATATTACAGAGAAACTCGAAGATAACGAACGTTATCAGACAGTCTATTCAAAACCTCTCGGTTCTGCCGCAGCTCCTACCGCAGGACTTCATTTTACAAATGAACTTCTTGATAAAATAAAAGCAAAAGGAGTAAACGTAGCTTTTGTTACGTTACACGTAGGTCTCGGAACTTTCAGACCTGTAAAAGTTGATGATTTTCAAAAACATATAATGCATACTGAACACTACATTCTACCGAAAGAAACAGCTGATATAATAAATGCCACCAAAGCCGCGGGACACAGGGTTATCGCTGTTGGAACAACGTCATGCAGAACTTTGGAATCAGTTGCTGCAAAGTATGGTTGTATAAAAGAAACCGACGATGATACAAGTATTTTTATTTATCCCGGATTTGAATTTAAAGTTCTTGATGGACTTATAACTAATTTTCATTTGCCGGAAAGTACGCTTATTATGCTTGTTTCGGCTTTTGCGGGATATGATAACATAATGAACGCTTATAAAAAAGCAATAGAAGAAAAATACCGTTTCTTTTCATTTGGCGATTCCATGTGCATTTTGTAAATCATAGCTCTTGCAAATATTGGAAAATTAAGGTATAATTATAAAATACTACTTATTAAAAAGGAGTTATATGCTTACAGTATTAAAAACAGAAGGAAAAGCACGCCGCTGTGAATTTGAAACTGTTCACGGAACGATTCAAACTCCGGCATTTATGAATGTTGCAACGTGCGGAGCGATAAAAGGTGGAGTTGCGGCAGAAGATCTTAAAGAACTTCATTGTCAGGTTGCGCTCTGCAATACGTATCATCTATCACTGCGTCCTGGAGATCTTGTTGTAAAAGAACTCGGTGGACTTCATAAGTTTATGAACTGGGATAGACCGATACTTACAGATAGCGGAGGTTTTCAGGTATTCAGTTTATCAAAGCTTCGCAAAATAAAAGAAGAAGGCGTTTATTTTCGTAGCCATCTTGATGGACATGCAATATTTATGGGACCTGAAGAATCAATTCAAATACAGTCCCATCTCGGAAGCACTATTGCAATGGCGTTTGATGAATGTGTAGAAAATCCGGCACCGAAATCTTATTCGGCTCAATCCTGTCAAAGAACAACAAGATGGTTATATCGCTGTAAAGAAGAGATGGAAAGACTTAATTCTCTTCCGGATACGATAAATTCACACCAAATGCTTTTCGGTATAAATCAAGGATGCACTTTCAGCGATTTGAGAATTGAGCATATGAAACAAATAGCCGAACTTGATCTTGATGGGTATGCCATCGGAGGTTTGGCTGTTGGAGAACCGGTTTCGGAAATGTACCGTATAATCGAAGACGTTGAACCATATATGCCGTTTGAAAAGCCGAGGTACCTTATGGGTGTAGGAACACCGGTAAACATTCTTGAGGCAGTTCATCGCGGAGTTGATTTGTTTGATTGCGTTATGCCAAGCCGAAATGCTCGCCACGGAACTTTATTCACATGGCAGGGAATACGCAACTTAAATAATGAAAAGTATATTTATGATGAAGGTCCGGTAGATCCGGAGTGCGATTGTCCGACTTGCAGACTCCATAGCCGCGCATACGTAAGACATCTTCTTCGTGCTAATGAGCTTTTAGCACACAGGCTTACCGTTCAGCATAATCTGTATTTTTATA
>JAZLFU010000188.1:0-5342 GCA_045615915.1 Oscillospiraceae bacterium | reverse complement strand
CAAAATGTAATCCATATTTTATTTTTTATCATTATAACATTTATAATAAAAGGTTGCAATAAAAAACGGCCTGGATTAAAATATATCTTGGTCCTTACATATTGTAAAACCTTATAGTTTAGCAAAAGAGGTGTTCAAAATGGCTTTTGACTATAAAAAAGAATACAAGAAATTTTATCTCCCGAAAAACAAACCGGAAATAGTTACCGTTCCAAAAATGAACTATATCGCCATAAGAGGAAAAGGCAATCCCAACAAGGAAGACGGCGAATATAAGCAGGCAATACCCGTCCTGTATGCTATTGCGTATACTCTCAAAATGAGCTATAAGATGGATTACAAAATCAAAGGATTTTTTGAATACGTTGTACCTCCACTTGAAGGATTTTGGTGGCAGAACGGAATTGACGGAGTTGATTATTCCGATAAAGACAGTTTCAACTGGATCTCCGTAATTCGTCTTCCCGACTTTATAACCGAAAACGATTTCAAATGGGCAGTTGAAACCGCCGAAAAGAAAAAAGGGCTTGACTGCTCAAAAGCCGAATTTCTTACAATCGACGAAGGGCTTTGCGTTCAGATCATGCATACCGGAGCATTTGATAACGAACCCGCAACCATCGAAATAATGAACAGGTATATAGAGGAAAACGGCTTTGCCGACGATTTCAGCGAAACAAGGCTTCACCACGAAATATATTTAAGCGACGCAAGAAAAGTTCCCGCCGAAAAAATGAAAACCGTAATAAGGCACCCGATCATTAAGCTTTAGAAAAGAATCAGAAACATAATAAAATATATAAAAAAACAATACTTCGCGCCTAATGAAGCGGAGCAGCCTTTTAATTTACGAACCCAACGAGCATCTTAATTTCTTCATCAGCGAAAGCGTCTTCATTTTTCATTAGCCCGTACGGGCGACTTCATTAAAAAAGGCAGAATCCAAACGGACTCTGTCTTTTTTTTGGTGCGGGTAACAGGGCTTGAACCTGCACGGTTGCCCACCAGATCCTAAGTCTGGCGCGTCTGCCAATTCCGCCATACCCGCTTATATCGAGCTTTTTTTAAAAGCCCGGATATATATAATACATTAAATCACACAAGTTGTCAATCAGAGTTTAAGTTCTCCGCAATCGAGCATGGACTGCGCCGCAAGAAGAACTCCGGCTTTCGCAGTCGGGAAAGTGAGTCCGCCCTGCATCCAGACGGCATACGGTTCACGAAGCGGCGCATCCGCGGAAAGCTCCACCGAAGCGCCGAGGTTGAATGCTCCGGCCGCCATAATGACCTCGCTGTCGTATCCCGGCATATCCCAGGGCTCCGGCGTTACAAAAGAATCTATGGGTGAGCCGCTTTGTATTCCGCGGCAGAACGCACAAAGCGCTTCCCTGTTTCCGAGAGCTACGGTTTCTATTATATCCGTTCTTTTATCCGTGTAATACGGATCGGCGCTGAATCCGCAAAGCTCGAAAAAGCGGCTCGCAAACACCGCGGTCTTTACGGCGCTTGCGGTAACGGAGGGCGCAAAGAAAAGTCCCTGATACATAGGGCGAAGCTCATTAAGAGTACAGCCAACCTCTCTTCCCACTCCGGGAGCTGAAAGCCTATGGGCACAAAGCTCAACGTACTCATGTTTTCCTGTAACGTAACCGCCGGTATGGGCAATCCCCGCACCGGGATTTTTTATAAGCGAGCCTATTATCAGATCCGCGCCGACTTCGGTAGGCTCGAGCTTATCGACAAACTCTCCGTAGCAGTTATCCGCAACACATACCGCATCGGGATTTGCTTCGTGAACTATATCAAAAATCTTTTTTATTACCTCTATCGTAAGGCTCGGTCTTGTAGAATATCCGCGGGAACGCTGGATATATGCCATTTTTGCTCCCTTTACCGCTTCTGGAATGGAATCATAATTCACAGAGCCATCCGGAAGAAGCGGAAGCTCCTTATATATCACTCCGAATTCTTCAAGAGAGCCGACTCCTTTTCCGTGAATAACTCCGTGGAGGGTATCATAAGGCTCTCCCGTAAGGGAAACCATGATATCACCGGGACGGAGCACCGCGAAAAGAGCAGTAGAAATAGCATGAGTTCCACTCATGAAATTATGGCGCACCATGGAATCCTCCGAGCCGAAAACCTGGCTCCATACTTTATCGAGGGTTTCCCTTCCTCTGTCATCATAACCGTAGCCGCTGCTTCCGGCAAAAAGGCTCTCACTCACTCTGTTATCAATAAAAGCACGGAGCACCTTTTCGGAATTATATATTTCGGTTTCTTCTATTGCCTTAAAAGGCGCTTTGCAGTCCTCTTCTGCGCGCTTTGCAAGTTCCGTTAGGCGCGAATCTATTTTGAAAAAATCACTCATTTTAATTTTCCTCTTTCGCTTTTAATATATAATATCTTGAAACCGGCAAAAATCCGAGTTTTGAATATATCTTTTGAGTCTCTTTTGAAACCGGTATAAGCCAGGGCGTTTTTCCTTCCTCAAGGAGCCTGTTTGAGCACGCCGCCACAAGGCACGAGGCGCAGCCCTTCCCTCTGTATTCCGGTTTCGTTACAACCGACGCAATCGCCCCTCCGGTCTTCGTTCTTCCGCGTATCATCGCGCATGAAACCGGCGTTTTTCCGTCATAGAGGGCGAAAACCGTAACCGTTCCGTTCGCTATACCTCGCAGCAGTTTAAGTTCCCAGAATTCCCTCTCTCCGCCGTCAGAGTTTTCGGAAAATAAGCTAAAAATCTCATCAAACGCGGGATTTTCACGAAGCTCAAAGCCATTCGGGATATCCGCTTCAATGTGTTTTCGGCATTTCATGAGCACCGTTTCTTTCGAGTTCAGTTCAAAAGCGTTTTTGAGCATATCCGCCGTTTTTTCGGAACAGTTTACTGTGAAGCCGCCGCCGTTTTCGATAAGCTTTCCGATAAAAAGCATCGCATCGAATCCCGGCTCTCTTCCCTTTGTAAGAACGGTAAGCTCGTTCCCGTCGCATTTGAGCACACAGTTTGGTTTATCGCCGTCATATTCTGCCCATATATTCATAAGCTCCGGGCTTTTTTGAAAGGCTCCTGCATCCGCCTCCGTTATCGCCGCCCAATACGGCTCCGTAATCTCAAAGGCGGAAAGACAATCAGGGTTTTCGATGAGTTTTATCATCTTTCGCAAAGCTCCTTTTTCAAGGCGGCAAGAAGCTTGAGCACCGAATCTCCGTCGGAAAGCTTTACCGAAGGATTGGGGCTGTCCGGATATCTTACCGGAACGGAAACCGAAGCGGTACGTATACCCGCTCCCGCCTTATGGACTTCCGCGCAGTCGTTTCTCTCTCCCACTCCGCGGCATATCTGAAAATCTATTCCGTTTTCCTTCGCAATATCCTCTATCTCTCTGAAAAGCTCCATATCATACGCCGTTCCCTTATCTCTGAACGACAAAACGGCGCCCTTTCCCATTTTGCAAAGAGCGTTTTCGGATGAACGCGCAAAATCCGCGGCAACGACAGGTGAAATTACTACCGCAATATCCGGTGAAACGGAAAATGCCGCGGAGGCAGAGCCGGCTCCGTCGATTTTGCTTCTCACCGTAAATGCCGCCGTATAGGAATACTCGGCATCTTTTTTCAAAAGTTCGATAAGCGCCGCCGCTCCCATTCGCGAATCTGCGGCTCTTCCCATAACGAAACCGTCTCCGAATTTCTCGAAATCACTGGCAAAAACAGCCCTGTCGCCTATGGAAACGGATTTTTCCGCTTCATTCTTCGTATCCGCTCCGATATCCATATAGAGGTCGCTTATTTTCGGCGCGTCATCGGATTTATCTTTCGGAACAAGATGGATCGCCTTATTTCCGATAAGTCCCGTAACGGAATTTTTGCCGACAGTTACACATTTCCCGATAACCGCTCTGGAATCCGTTTCTCCGATACATTCGAATTTTATAAATCCCTTTTCATCAATATCAGTTATGATAAATCCCGCTTCATCGGTTCCCGCAAGAAAAAGCAGTTTTTTCTCCGGCTCTTCTTTTCCGCTCTTTTCAACAATAAGATTCCCCACGTTATCAAAATGCGCTTTGCAGCCGGGTATATCTTTTATCTCCTCATAAATAGCGGAATTTACCTCGTATTCGTCTCCGGAGGTACCGTGGAACTTCATAAGCTTTTCAAGTGTATTTTCAATCATTCTTCGGCTCCCTCCTCAACGTACACGGCTATAAGTTTCCCCACGTTTTTTATATCATCTATTGCCATTTTTTCAATGGTCGTATGCATATACTGCTGCGGAATCGAAACGGTAACACAGCGAACGCCCGCTCCCGCCTTTGAAATCTCATCGGCATTCGTTCCGGTGCTTCCGCTCATAACCTCGTACTGATAAGGTATTCCGTTTTTCTTCGCGAGCGAAACGAGTTTTTCGCTCATTTTTCTGTCAAGCATCGGCCCGAAACCTATCATAGGGCCTTTTTTCATGAGCTTTGTTTCAATATCATCAGTATCCGGCGTTTTTCCGAAGCTGACGTCCATTTCAAGCGCTTCGGTGGGAGCAACGGCAAACGCGGCCGCTGCGGCACCTTCCCCACCGGTCTCTTCTCTTGTTGAAAACACCGCCGTCAATCCGCAGGGAAGCTCTTTTCCTTTCAGCAGTTCAAGTGCCTCTATTATGCAGGCACAGCCGGAACGGTCGTCAAGCGCCGGAGAGGTTACGTAGCCCTCGCCAATATCGCTCCATTTTCCGCAAAGCATTGCTCTGTCGCCAAGAGATATGCGTTTTTCCGCTTCCTCTTTTGTAAATCCCACGTCAACGGTTATATCCTCGCGCTTCGGATTTTTCTTCTCCTCATCCCGCGGAATACATACAACTCCGGTATATTCTCCGTCTTTTCCGAGAATTTTCACCCTCGTTCCGCAGATGCCTCTTCTGTCGATTCCGCCGCAGGGCATTGCCGTAACAAAGCCGTTTTCGTCTATATCGGTAACTATAAGCGCAATCTGGTCAAGATGAGCGTCAAGCATTATATGTCTTCCGTTCTTTTCCGGCGCAACCCTGCAAACAACATTTCCGAGGTTATCAAGCGCCGTTTCACCGTATTCCGAAAGAAGCTCAACGCCGATTTCTGCGGCAAGCTTTTCATCTCCGGAATTTCCGTAAGCGGAACAAAGTTTTTTCAAAATCTCTTTCGTATCCATATCTTTCTCCTTAAAGTTCGGAAACCGGTATTCCGTCAAGTTCTCCGAGCTTTGAAACAAGTTCTTTATAATGCTTTCCGCGAAGCTCGAAATTGCGATATTTATCAAAGCTCGCGGACGCCGGGGAGAGTGTTACTATATCCGGATATAGTAACACT
>JAZLFU010000187.1:0-5176 GCA_045615915.1 Oscillospiraceae bacterium | reverse complement strand
ATAGGCGTAATCAATGGCTTCGTTATATTCGTCTTCTGAAACCTTGCGGAAAAGCTCCGGATATCTTTCATCGCGGCAAAGCGGGGTATACTGGTTCATAATGCTTATCCAGATTTTATTCCCGTAAGTGTTCCAAAGATAGTTTATTACGTTTTTTGTATCGTCAATATGTCCGGGGAGCATAAGGTGGCGGACTATAATTCCGCGTTTCATAATTCCGTTGTCATCGAAAACCGCCTCGCCCGTCTGTTCGAACATCTGACGAAGGGCGGAACTTGCGGTTTCAAAATAATGCGGCGCGTTGGAAAATTTTTCTGCCAGAGCGTTGTCGAAATATTTGAAATCCGTAAGCCAGATATCGGCGTAATCTTTGACGGCGGAAACGCTTTCGGGAAGCTCCCAGCCGCCGGTATTCCATACTATCGGGAGAGAAAGTCCCCTTTGTCTTGCAATATCTATGGCGGCGGTTATTTGCGGAGCATAGTGCATTGGCGTTACAAGATTTATATTGTTTGCGCCTTTTTCCTGAAGCTCAAGATATATTTCGGAAAGGCGCTCGACGGATATTTCCTTCCCGGCTTCTCCGCGGCTTATTTCTTTGTTTTGGCAAAAAATACAGCGCATGGTACAGCCGGAGAAAAATATCGTTCCGGAGCCGCTTTCTCCCGAAATACACGGTTCCTCCCAAAAATGAAGGGCAGCCCTTGCAACTTTTATTTTATCGTTTCCTCCGCAGAAACCGGTTTTGCCGTTTTTTCTTTCAGCAAAGCATTTTCGCGGACAAAGACAGCATTTATCAGACAGCTCCATAAATTTCACCTGCTATTTAATATTTGTCATTTTGTCATAGAAAAATATTATCATAGGCGGGAAATATTATCAAGAAAATTAACACAAAAATTATTGTTTATATAAATAAAATGTGATAAAATAATATAAATAATACAAATAAGGTACTGGTAAGATACTGGGCAGAAGATGAAAGGAAAGAAAAATGGGAAAGCCTGTTATTTTTCTTCTGTTTGTTGTCGCTCTTCTTTTAGGGCAAAGGATTTTCATAAGATTTCTTGTAAGGGCAAACAGCCATTTTTTGAATAATGATGACGCAAAAACAGGTGAAGCTGATCTCGCTTCTGATTGGAAAAATTCCGGGAAATACAGAGATTTTGAAAATGCGGAATATGAATTCGGAAAAGAGGATTTTTTCGAAAACGAAGTTACCGAAGCGGAGAGCCTTTATGAAGCCTTTGAAGGGCTTTCCGATGACGAAGTGGAAATGATAGCTGAAGAGGCGGGAATACTTGAAACCGCCGGAGGTGAAAATGAGTAAATCAAAGGAAGAAATATTCCGCGAACGCCATGACGTGATAAAAGCGGCGAGTATGGTGCTCCAGGTATCGTTAAGCGCCGTTTGTCCGATAATAATACTGCTTTCGGTGGGTATCTGGCTTGACGAAAAGTACGGCGGAGGAAATCATTGGTTTGCCGTTGCCGGAATAGTAATAGGAATTTATTCGGCATACAGAAGCACTTATTTTATGATAAGGGACGCTTTTTTGAAAAACAAGGAAGTTAAAGAAGATGAAATTGTTCAGGACGTTGACGAATAACGGCTTTGATGATGAAGACGGGTTTGTTTCAACAAGAAACGTAAGATTTGCCGCAGCGGCAATTTGTATTTTGGCGGAACTTGCTGCCGTTTTCTTTACCGGTTGGCGCAGCTTTGGGTTCGGTCTGCTTTTGGGAGGAGCAATAGCCCAGCTCCTTTTTCGCCAGCATGAAATAAGCATAGAGAAGATGATGACGGGCAAAAATCCGAAAGGCGCCGCCGTTTCAAACTATTTTGTAAGGCTGGCAATAAGAGGAGCGGCGATTTTTATAGCGATAAAAAATCCGGACGTGAACGTAATAGGCTGTATAATAGGGCTTTTGAGCGTACCTTATGCGATATATGCCCTTGCATTTATAAACGGATTACTGAATAAAGACGGTGGAAAGGAGGTATGATACGTTGAATGTCAATATGAATATAAACATTCCGCAGGTAAACGAAGGTTTCAGGATAGGTTCTTTTCCTATAACAAATACCATGATATGGACGTGGGTTATTCTCGGAGTTCTTTCGGTGATATTTATCTGGCTCGGAGCGGGGCTTAAAGTCAAACCCGAAAGCAAAAAACAGATAGTTGCAGAAATGGCATATGGCGCCATTGAAAATATGATAAACAATACGATGGGGCCTGGCAACAAAATGTTTATTCCGTATTTTACGGCGCTTTTTGCTTTTCTTCTCGCCTGCAATTTAAGCGGATTTTGGGGACTCGGCGCAGTCCGTCCTCCAACGGCGGATATAGTAACACCTATGGCGCTTGCCATAATGACCTTTATTCTCACGCAGGTAAACAGCATAAGAGTAAACGGAATAAAATCATATTTAAAGAGCTTTATCGAGCCTATACCGATAATGCTTCCGATGAACATAATCGGAGAAATTGCGAACCCTGTTTCTCTTACTTTCCGTATGTTCGGAAACCTTTTGGGAGGACTCGTAATCGGTACTCTTATCTATGCCATGCTCGTGGGAAGCAACACCGTTCCTATTTGGGTGGCGGCGGCTTCGGCAGTTCTTACCGCTGTGCTTCTTTCGAAGCAGTATAAGAAAATCATGGCTCTTGAAAAAGGCAAAAAGAAAGCTGTTATTGCCCTCGGGGTATTTTGTATGCTTCCTCTTTGTATGACAATGTTCGTCCACGCATACTTTGATATTTTCTCCGGTTGTCTGCAATCGTATATCTTCTGTATGCTTTCGATGATATTTATATCAGCCTAATAAATATTTCTCTCAAAAAATCCGGGAGAAAAATTTTCTATAAAGGAGAAAAAACAAATGGAATTTTCTATCACAGGACAGGATCTTATTCATGCGGCAAGTGCTATCGGCGCAGGACTTGCAGTAGGTATCGCGGCAATAGGCCCCGGAATAGGCGAGGGCTTTGCGGCAGGTAAAGGTGTTGAAGCGGTAGGCCGTCAGCCCGAAGCACAGAGCAAAATCACCACCACAATGCTTATGGGCCAGGCAGTTTCCGAAACAACCGGTATTTACGGACTTGTTATCGCCCTTCTTCTTATCTTCCTTAAACCTTTCGGTTGATAAAAAGCAAAAATTTAAAGAAAGTTTGGTAAAATTATGAGCTGGCTTATCAAATTAGATGCTGATCTTATAAGGCAGGTAGTGATACAGGCGGCTACGTTCCTTGCTTTCTTCATCGTTGTTAAGGTTTTCTTTGCGGATAAAATAAGAGATATTCTCGAAAAACGCAAGGAGGCTATTGAGCACGATCTTTCCGAAGCGGAAAAGGCAAACGGAAACGCAAAAGAGTTTGAAGCCCAATATGCGGAGATGATAAAGGGTGCTCAAAACGAGAGAGCCGAAATACTTCATAGCGCCGCGGAAGACGGAACAAAGATGAAGGAACAGATAGTTCAGGAAGCAAGGAATCAGGCGGAAACTATAATTGCCAATGCCAGAAAAGAGATAGACGAGGAACGCGAACAGGCGGAAAAGGATCTTCGTGATTCCATAGTCGATATTACGATAGATGCGGCAGAAAAAATATCCGGGAAATCTTTTTCGGATGAAGACCACGCCAAGCTTATCAGCGATTCAATCTCCATGATCAAGGAGGTGTAAGCCGATGAGCCTTGCGGTAAAAAGATATTCCCGATCTCTGCTTGAAGTCTGTTATGAGGAAAACTGTCTGGACGAGGTATATGAGCAGTTTAAGCTTCTTTATGAACAGCTTAAAGGCGATAAAGAGTTTGAAAGGCTTATTACCGAAAGCTTCCTTTCTTCGGATGAAAAGAAAGATATTTTTGAGAAAGTTTTAAAGGACGGAAACGTCTATTTTATAAATTTTCTTAAAACTCTTGCCGACAGAAACCGTCTTGACGAAATTGAGGAAATGTTCCTTGATTTTGAGCACGGCTATAAAGAGAAAAATAATATTCTGGAAGCCGAAGCGGTTACCGCGGTTGCAATGACCGAAGAACAGACCGAGGAAGTGCGGAAGGCTTTGGGAGAAAAATACGGAAAAACCATAGCTTTAAAGACTTCCGTAGATCCTTCGATAATAGGCGGGATGGTGCTTTATATCGGCAATAAAATGCTTGATGCAAGCGTTAAGGCAAAATTCGAAGGACTTAAAAAACATTTGAAAACCATTGAACTATAATAAAAGGGGCAAGGAAAAGTTACGATGAATCTCAAACCCGATGAAATAAACAAGCTGATCAAAGAACAGATCAGAAATTATGAAGGCCGCCTTGCTACGTCCGAATTCGGTACGGTAGTACAGGTGGGCGACGGTATTGCGAGAGTACACGGACTTGATAATGCAATGGCGGGCGAACTTATCGAATTCCCCGGTGAGATATACGGAATGGTTCAGAACCTTGAAGAAAACAACATAGGCTGCGTTCTTCTCGGCGATGATTCCGATATCATCGAGGGCGATAAAGTGCGCTGCACCGGTAAAATAGTTTCCGTACCCGTCGGCGAAGCCATGATCGGAAGAGTTGTAAACGCTCTAGGTCAGCCGATAGACGGAAAAGGAGCCATTGCCGCCAAGGAATATCGCCAGGTGGAAAAGAAAGCACATGGCGTTATTGAGAGAAAATCGGTAAATACGCCTCTCCAAACCGGATATAAAGCCGTTGACAGCCTTATACCGATAGGAAGGGGACAGCGTGAGCTTATTATAGGCGACCGCCAGACCGGTAAAACCGCTCTTGCGATAGATACGATAATAAACCAAAAAGGCGAAGACGTTATCTGCATTTACGTTGCCATCGGTCAGAAGGCTTCTACCGTTGCGCAGATAGTGCAGAGACTGAATGAAAGCGGAGCGATGGATTATACAATAGTTGTTGCTTCAACCGCTTCGGAAAAAGCGCCGCTTCAATATCTTGCGCCCTATTCCGGAGTTGCCATCGCAGAATATTTTATGGATAACAATAAAGACGTGCTCATCGTTTATGATGATCTTTCAAAACACGCCGTTGCTTACCGTTCCATGGCGCTTTTACTTAAACGCGCTCCGGGACGTGAGGCTTATCCGGGAGACGTATTCTATCTCCATTCAAGACTTCTTGAACGTGCGGCAAATCTTGAGCACGG
>JAZLFU010000186.1:0-3503 GCA_045615915.1 Oscillospiraceae bacterium | reverse complement strand
ACATCTTTTTAATCTTCATGTAAACCGGAAACGATAATATCGGAAAGTTCTTTTTCATCGAGAATTGCTTTGCAGTTAAAACGTTTTTCAAGGTTTTTACATATGAGATAACTTTCGTCTGAAGCTTTGCGGCAATCTATTATCAGCCGGCTGTTTTTTTCGATACTGTCTATAAGAAGGTATCGGACGGAATCTTCAATATCGTTTTCGGAAACGGAGCCGAAATCAGCTATAATGTACGTTTTGCGGTCTATGTTTTTATGGAAACCTTGCCTGAAAAGATAATCCGATGCTTCCACCATTCCGAGAGCGGCGAAAAAAGTGATGATAAGAACCGCCAGGATATCAAAAAACATAAAAATGCCCCCTTTTGCTTTATATCATATGAGAAAAGCGCCGCAGCAGTTACTGTGTCATAAAGCAAAATTCCGGCATAGCATATAAACGCAGATATAAATCGGAGGCTTTTTAAAAATGAAAAAACATTCTTTTTACATAGCCGGCGGAGATATGAGGCTTGTATATCTTGCCAATGCTCTTGCGGCTGACGGATATAACGTAAAAGCGTACGGACTTCCGGAAGGCGTTGATGAAAAAGCAGCGTTAAGCAATGATACGGCCGAGACCGCCATGTGCGATACGGTAATACTTCCGCTTCCATGCAGAGATAAAGACGGAAGAATAAGGGCGGAAAAAGAGGAGGAAAAAATTCCTCTTTTGCGCCTTGTGGAAAGGCTTCGTGGAGGTACAGTCCTTATAGGCGGAATTATACCCGAAGAGGTAAAAGAGGTCGCAAAAAAACGCAATATTGAAGTTTTCGATTACTATGAGCGGGAGGAGTTCACCGTAAGAAACGCTTCGCTTACTGCGGAGGCCGCGGTGGCGCTTGCTCTTGACACCTTAAAAGAGTCGATAAACGATATGCCGGTGCTCATTCTCGGCCACGGAAGAATAGGAAGACTTCTTGCCGCCATGCTCAAAGCGCTTGACGCAAAGGTTACGGTTGCCGCAAGACGGTTTTCGGACCTCGCGTGGATACGTTCGGAAGGCGCAAGGCCTCTTGAATTTTCGCGTCTCGGCGGAGAAATAGAAAAATTCGGGCTTATTTTCAATACCGTTCCGGCAATGGTGCTGGGCGAGGATATGCTCTCGGAGGCGGATAAAAACGCCCTTATAATAGACCTTGCTTCCGAGCCGGGCGGAACGGATTTCGCGGCGGCGGAAAGGCTCGGTATAACCGCGAAAAAAGCGCTCGGACTTCCGGGAAAGTTCGCCCCCAAAACGGCGGGAGAAATTCTTCACGATACGGTGCTCAACATATTAAGCGAATTGGAGGAATGAGTTTATGGAGGAAAAAATAAAACTCGGCTTTGCTCTTTGCGGTTCGTTTTGCACTTTTAATAAAGTGATTGAGGAGATGGAAACCCTTTCCGAAAAATACGATATCATTCCGATTATGTCCGAGGGCGCCGCTATGACGGATACGAGATTCGGGAGTGCCGCGGATTTCAGAAAAAGAATAGCTGAAATTTGCGGAAAAGAGCCGATAATCACAATAAAGGATGCGGAACCCATAGGTCCGAAGGCGCTTCTTGATTTGCTTTTGATAGAGCCATGCACCGGGAATACCCTCGGCAAGCTTTCAAACGGAATAACCGATACGGCAGTTACTATGGCGGCAAAGGCCCATCTTCGAAACGGAAGGCCTGTTTTGATTGCGGTTTCAACCAATGACGCCCTCGGAGCTTCGGCGCAGAATATAGGGCGGCTTATGAACATGAAGAACGTGTACTTTGTGCCTATGCGCCAGGATTCTCCCACAGGTAAACCTTGTTCCATAGTTGCGGATTTTTCAAAAACCGATTTCGCCATAGAAAGTGCTCTTTCCGGAAAACAGGCACAGCCGGTTTTTGTTTAAAAATGAATAAAAGTACCGTTTCTTTCCAATAATCGTTTTGAAAGCATATAAAACGAAACCGAAAGGACGGTACTTTTTTATGAAAAAAACAGTTGCTTTTATATTATCACTTTTTTTGATATCAAATTCAGTTTCGGCGTTCGGAGCCATGTCGAAAAGCGAGGCGAAATCCATTGATCTCCGCACAAAATCCGAATACACCTCCGAAGAACTTGCCGCGGGATTAAAAAAAGAGCTTGTAAATTATGCGGAGGATTTTATAGCCGCGGAAGAAAAATACGGGGTAAACGCGGTTTTCCTTGCGGCGGTCTCTGCTTTTGAATCCGGTTGGGGAAGATATTGTTTTAGGGAAAACAATATCTTCGGTTGGAGCGGAAAAAGCTTTGAATCCAAAAGCGAATGTATTGATTTCGTGGCGTCGAAGTTATCCGAAAACTATCTTTCCGAAGACGGGAAGAATTTCCACGGAACAGACCTTTGCGGAGTAAACAAGTCCTACAATGGCTCCGATATATGGCTCGGTAACGTTGCCGGAATAATGTCGAAAATAGACCAAAAGGCGGAGATGTTCGGAGAAATCAAAGCGGACTGAAAACAGTTTCGATTTTCTTTTTACAGCAATCCGGGGAATATTGCCAACGGTCGATATGTCCTTCGGTGATATAATAATCCATCGGCGAAACGGAGCTTGTGTTTTCGAAGGCGTCAACTATGATGAGCTTTATTTTCATTTTATCGGGAATAAGATTTTTTATGTAAACGGAGGCCTGTTCTCCGGGTGAAACCGCTATATTCGGCTCCGCAAGTCCGGCAAGATTGGGAGCAAGCTCCACGAAAACACCGTAGCTTTCCGAAGAACGGATTGTTCCGGCAACAGTTTCTCCGGGAGAAAATTTTGCGGCGTTTTCTTCCCAGGTGCCGAGGAGCTCCTTATGGGAAAGACAGATACGCCCAAACTCGTCTCTTCCGGAAACAACGGCGAATATATTCTGACCGTTTTTAAATCTGTCGGTCGGGTGGCTTATTCTCGAAACGCTTATGCTGTCTATCGGGAGCAGCGAGGATATTCCGCAGCCGATATCCGCAAAACATCCGAAATTTTCTATATGGGTTATGACTGCCGGAATTATATCTCCGGGAACGAGCTTGTCAAGGTGCTTTTCACAGCATTCTTGCTGAACGCTTCGCCTTGAGCATATTGCGGAAAGTTTTCCGTCAATTCCGTGCTCAAAACCTGTTATTCTGAAACAAACGGGTTTGTTTACCCTTGAAATTACTGCGATATCACGGGTTTCTCCGTTTTCTATTCCTATGGCGCCTTCCTCACGGGGAATAATAGCTTTAGTTCCGCCGAGTTCGAGAACAAGGTCGTGCCCGGCGGTACAGACTCCCGCTTTCGCTTCAAGTATGGTTCCGTTTCTGTAAGCCTCCTGCAAGGTTGCAACGCTCTGTAAAGCGGCCTTGTTGCGGGCGGTATCTATGATTTTGCCTTCCGGCAGATATTCTGTCATTTGTTTTTCCTCCCTGAAATTTTGTACTTATTTATATTCGGGAGAAGATAAAAAAAGTACGCCGAAAGGCGTTC
>JAZLFU010000185.1:0-5060 GCA_045615915.1 Oscillospiraceae bacterium | reverse complement strand
GAGTTTTCATCGTGCTCAATTTTCTCTATTGCGTGCTCAAGAGCCTTTTCTATTTCCTCCGGCTCTATGGGCTTGAATTCAAAAACCGTACTCCGGCTCAAAATCGCGTTATAAACGTAAAAGTAAGGATTTTCCGTTGTTGACGCAATAAGGGTTACTCTTCCGTCTTCGATAAATTCAAGAAGAGTCTGTTGCTGTTTCTTGTTGAGGTACTGTATCTCGTCAAGATAAAGCAAAACTCCGTTTGCGCCTTCTATCCCCGTCGATTCGGAAATGACCTCTTTTATATCCGCTGTCGAGCAGGACGTTCCGTTAAGATGACAGAGTTTCTTGCCTGCATTATTGGCGAGAATACGTGCAACGGTAGTCTTTCCCGTTCCGGAAGGCCCGAAAAAGATAAGGTTGGGAAGACTTCCCGATTCCGCTATTTTGCGAAGGAGCTTTCCCTCTCCGAGTATATGCTTCTGTCCGCAAACCTCGGAAAGATCAGTCGGACGAAGCCTGTCTGCAAGAGGTGAGGACATAAGCTTTCATCTCTTTTCAAATATCATTTATATATCGGAAAGCGGTCGCAAAGCTCTTTTACTCCCGCCTTTATTTCCTCTTTGCTGTTTTCAAAATCGAAAGTGGCTCTGGCAATAAATTCGGATATCTTTATCATTTCCTCTTTGCCGAAGCCTCTCGTTGTTACCGCCGGTGTTCCGAGGCGAAGTCCGCTTGTTACAAAAGGAGATTCCGGATCGTTTGGTATCATATTTTTGTTTGCGGTAATATTCACTTCATCAAGGCGCTGTTCAAGTTCTTTTCCCGTTACGCCAGTTCCGCGAAGATCGAGCATCATAAGATGATTATCCGTACCTCCGGAGACGAGATTAAGTCCTCTCTTTTTGAGTTCTTCCGCAAGAACGGCGGCATTTTCAACTATTTTCTTCTGGTAATCTTTAAATTCGGGTGAAAGAGCTTCCTTAAAGCAAACCGCTTTCGCCGCGATTATATGTTCAAGAGGGCCACCCTGTGTTCCCGGGAATATGGCTTTATCAACCTGTTTTGCGTATTTTTCTTTGCAAAGGATAAGTCCGCCTCTCGGACCGCGAAGAGTTTTGTGGGTAGTGGTTGTAACAACGTCTGCATAAGGGATCGGCGACATATGCTCACCCGCCGCAACAAGTCCGGCGATATGAGCCATATCCACCATAAGGTATGCCCCGACTTCATCGGCTATTTCTCTGAATTTTTTGAAATCTATCGCTCTCGGATATGCCGAAGCGCCGGCAACTATGAGTTTAGGTTTGCATTCAAACGCTATTTTTCTGACTTCATCATAATCAATGGTCCCCGTTTCGGGATCAACTCCGTAGGGAACAAATTTATAACTTTTCCCGGAATAGTTTACCGGGCTTCCGTGAGTAAGGTGCCCGCCTTCGGCAAGATTCATTCCCAAAACGGTATCGCCGTATTCAATAAAAGCGAAATACGCGGCAAGGTTTGCCTGGGCGCCGGAATGAGGCTGAACGTTGGCGTGCTCGGCATTAAAAAGCTCGCAGGCTCTTTTTCTTGCGAGTTCCTCTATTTCGTCAACATACTGACAGCCACCGTAATATCTGTGCCCCGGATATCCTTCGGCATACTTATTGGTAAGTATAGAACCCATCGCCGCCAAAACCGTTTTTGAAACAATATTTTCCGAAGCTATAAGCTCGATATTGTTTTTCTGGCGAAGAAATTCTCTCTCCATTGATTCGCCGAGTTCGGGGTCTTCATCTTTTATAAATGATATTGAATCAGTCATTTTTACAAACCTTCTTTTTTCCCACATTATAAGAATATATTATAGGATAATTTTATTAAAATATCAAGGTAAATTGATTTTATTTGACAAAATACTTCCGAAAAATATTTTTCTTTGACTAAAAAAAATTTTGTGATATACTCATATGTAGCCTAAATTTTTATAGTTCAAGGAGTTTTTATGAATTATGTGTTTATAATAAATCCTGTTGCGGGAAAAGGCGGAAAAGCCGATGATATTGCAAAATCCATTCGCGATTTTTTTGCAGACCGCAAAGAAAAAATAAATATTTATCTTTCGAAATGTCCCGGAGACGCCACCCGTTTCGGAAAGGAATATCCCATTGATGAAGGCGAGGAAACCTGTTTTGTTGCCTGCGGAGGCGATGGAACTTTCTATGAGGTTGTAAACGGTGCTTTCGGCCGCCCCGGAGCAAGCTTTGCAATATATCCTTCCGGAAGCGGAAACGATTTTATAAAATCAGTCGGAATAGAAAAAGAAAAATTCTTTGATTTTGAAAAACTCGTAAACGGAAAAACTGTTACATATGACGCAATGGAATGTAATGGAAAGATATGCTCTAACCTTTGCAATATCGGAATAGATTCAATAATCTGTGATAAAATGAATCAGTATAAAAAGCTTCCTTTAATCTCCGGCCCTATGGCGTACAACCTTTCCACCGGAGTTACCATAGCTTCGAGGGCATTTACTCACATGGGCTTCCCTATGTCGATAGGCTTTGATGACGGCGAAAAAATCGAGGGAAGATTCATGCTTTCCGTCTTTGGAAACGGAAGAGTATACGGCGGAGGATATTATCCCGTTCCCGAAGCAATCCTTGACGACGGGCTAATGGATTTCTGCGCCGTAAGAGAAGCAAATATTTTAAAAATCGGCGAGCTTATCGGAATCTACAAAGCCGGAAAACATATAGGGAATCCGAAATTCGACGGCTATCTTGAAATGCGGCGCTGCACCTCCGCTCATATCGAAAGCGAGGAAGAACTTACCGTTTGTCTTGACGGAGAAATATTCAAAAGCAAAACCGTTGACGTAAAAATCATACCCGCTTCCCTGCCGTTCAGGATTTTGGCAGAAGAATGATACATAAAAAAGGCGATGAAAAATTCATCGCCTTTTATTTTATTCTTTTATTTTCTCTGCTATCTTTTTAAGGTCATCGGGAGTTTCGGCGGAAAACGCATTATTTTCTCCCGCAACGTTCTTTACAGCGGTAAGAAGGTCTTTATCCCTTCCGAGTATTATGAAGCATTCTATACCGTCTTTTTTCGCCGCATCAAGAGCTTCATAAAAACGAATGGCGTTTACCTGCTGTTTTGCGAAATAATCCGAAGGAAGTATCATATTATCTACCTTTTTACCATATAACGTGGAATAGAGATCAACGGTAAGCTTTTCGTGTTTAAGGGGGCGAAGAGCGTCCTGGAGCTTCGCAACGTACGGGAAAACCATCATCGAATGGAACGGAAGCGAATCACGAAGTTTATTGGGCTTTACTTTATGTTTTGCAAGCTCTTTGAGTATAACTCCGAGCCCGTCATCATCGCCGATTATAACGGTCTGTTCCGGTGCTTCGACCGCAGTCATCTGAACAAATCCGGTCATACATTTATCCGAAGCAAGGCTTACGAACTCGTGTTTTACGTTGCGAAGCCTGTATGCGTGCTGCAAACCGGCTTTTACGGCTTCCTTTCTCATATCGCGGTAGGCATTCGCCGCAACCATTCCGTCTTCATACGAGAAAACTCCTCCTGCGGTCATAGCGGTGATTTCTCCCGCGCTGTAACCTATAAACGCTTCCGGAGCCGGAAGAATCTCTTTCGCTATTTCAACAACGGAAAGCTCATGGAGCATCTGTATCTGGAAAGAAACGTTTTCATCGGTAACTTCCCCGGATTTTCCTTTAAGCGAAAGCTCTTCCATATCTTTTTCAAGGGATTCGGAGCCTACTTTATAGATATTTTTTACGGGACCGGAATATCCGACTACTTCTTTTCCTATTCCCGTGTGGGAACAACCGTAGCCCGGAAAAACAAAAGCTATTTTTTTCAAAATTTTTTCCTCCGTGATCTTGATAATCTATGTAATAATATAGCACATAATTTCGACATAATCAACTTTTAAATAATAATAGCACAAAAATGAAAAAAAATATTGACAACGCATAATGTTTTAGGTATGCTTATTTAGGACAAATTTTTTGGACATAAAGTCCGTTTAATTTTAGGAGGTTATTTTCAATGGTATTTGAAAAAGTAAGAGAGATCCTTTGCGATCAGCTTGACGTTGCGGAGGAAGACGTTACCCTTGAGTCAAATATTGTTGATGACTTCGGAGCAGATTCTCTTGATATAGTCGATTTTGTAATGACTCTTGAAGAAGAATTTGACAGAGAGATTCCTGACGAAGACATTGAGAATATTAAAACAGTAGGCGACATTGTTTCCTATATCGAAAATTCTCTTTAATTAAATTAGGAAATTTTTGAGGATAGTGGAGCTTATACGGTTCCGCTATTTTCTTTATCAAACAAGGAGTGTTAAAAATGGCAGAACAAAAAAAATTGGTTGAGGCTATAACCTCAATGGAAGATGATTTTGCCCAATGGTACACAGACGTTGTAAAGAAAGCCGAGCTTATCGACTATTCAAGCGTTCGAGGCTGTATGGTACTCCGTCCTTACGGATACGCCATTTGGGAGAACATTCAGAAAATCTTTGATGCCCGTTTCAAAGCAACCGGACACGAAAATGTATATATGCCAATGTTCATTCCGGAAAGCCTTCTTCAAAAAGAAAAAGACCATATTGAAGGCTTCGCGCCGGAAGTTGCCTGGGTAACCGTTGGCGGCGGAGAACAGCTTCAGGAGAAAATGTGTGTTCGTCCCACCTCCGAAACTCTTTTCTGCGACCACTATTCCCATGTAATAAAATCATACCGCGACCTTCCGAAGCTCTATAACCAATGGTGCAGCGTAGTTCGCTGGGAAAAGACAACCCGTCCTTTCCTCCGCACCATGGAGTTCCTTTGGCAGGAAGGTCATACCATGCACGAAACCGCAAAGGAAGCCATTGCCGAAACCGAACAGATGCTCAATATTTACGCTGACGTCTGTGAGAAATGCTTCGCCATTCCGGTAGTAAAAGGTCAGAAGACTGAAAAAGAAAAATTTGCCGGCGCGGAGGCGACCTATACGATAGAGGCAATGATGCACGACGGAAAAGCGCTTCAATCCGGTACCTCCCAT
>JAZLFU010000184.1:0-5031 GCA_045615915.1 Oscillospiraceae bacterium | reverse complement strand
TACATGACTTACAAAGCTCAAAGCTATCGCCATGATCAAGATGAAGTGCAATAGGAAGACCGGTATCGTAAACAGCCGCTTCAACAAGCTTTTTAAGATAAATCGGTTTTGCATATTTTCTCGCTCCGTTTGATACCTGAAGAATAAGCGGAGCTTTTTCCTCAGCAGCGGCTTCGGTAATACCCTGGATTATCTCCATATTATTTACGTTAAACGCACCAATGGCATATCCGCCCTCATAAGCTTTTGCAAACATTTCTTTTGTTCCTACAAGTGGCATTATAAATCACCCTTTCGATAATTATTTGCATAGTTTAATTTTATTACAAAACCATTGTATTTTCAATGGTTTTTATTCTTTGGGAATAACAAATTTTTCCGGATAATTTCGTGCATAATGAAATAAGAATTGCTGGGCAATACCGGCATAGCTTGTAACACATTCCGGCATCTCTCCTCCCAAAGCTGCAATTACCCTTTTCATCCAAACGTCCGCAGGACACCTTTCCGCTTTTCCAAAGCCGTAAAGCAAAATACAATCTGCGACTTTTGGACCTACACCGTATATATTCAAAAGTTTAGGTCTCGATTCGCATACCGGAAGTCTTTTCAAAAATTCCAAATCAATATCTCCTGAAACAACATCTTTCGCTGCTTTGAAGATATATTCCGCCCTATATCCGCATCCTAATTGTTTAAGCTCCTCTACCGTTGCATTTGCCAGTTTCTCCGGAGACGGAAAAGAATATATTTCATCTTCTATCTTATCACCGAAAGCCTTACATAACCTTTCAACAATTCCTTTTATTCGTGCAATATTGTTATTTTGGCTTATTATAAAAGTAATAAACGCTTCCCATGGCTCCTGATGCAAAACTCGTATACCCGGAGCAAAATTGCAGGCATCTCGGAGCGTTTCATTTACCGAAAAATCTTCTTTGAGTTTATCATAATCAGTTTCAAAATTGAAATAATCATACCAGACTGAATTAAATTCATCCTCGTTTGTATTTAATATTGTAATTCCGTTTTCTTCCTGTTTTATTTCCTTATATACGCCCTTTACAACTCCGCACCAGTTTCCTTCCGAGTTCTTCTTCCAGCGAAAACATTGACCGCAATCAAGAGTTTCAGACAAAGATAAATTGCTTATTTCGTAAACAGTAATACCTTTTTCATTAACCTCAATTTTCATAAAAACACTCTCTTTTTAATCAAATTTATTATGTACGTAAAGTACCATAAACTCATTGTATGTTTTAGGAAAATCAAATTTTATTCATTAAAAATTCAAAATTACGATGCTAATGGTACTTATATGAGTAGGTTTTCAACTTTTTCAACCGAGTTTTCAACATTGCTCAAGCTATTCATATACATTTGGTATAAAATATTTTTCAATAAAAAGGAATAAATCTTGCAAATAATCAGAAACTATATTTTGCATAAAACAGATAATTAGGAGGTATTGCCAATGCTTCGCGGAGTCAATAAAAAAATCATAGAAATCAGTAACGTAGATGGAGGATACTTTGAAAAAGTTCTGTTCTTTGTAAATGACGAAAAGAAATTTGAACCGGATTCCATACTTGAAAGCCAGGCAGAAAAATACGTTTCTGATTCCTGCGCATTAAAATACAGAAGAAAATTTTTCACTTCCGAAACATTAAAATTTATAATAAAAATGGCAATTTCCGCCGGAACGGGACTTGCCATCGGCATTTGGCTCTTATAAATCAGCGAGTAAGTCTTTTTATTATCTGTTCATATTGAGGATATTTTTCTACCAAAACTGAACGCTCCAATATTTCAAAATCCTCATATCTGAACTTCGGAGAAACCATACAGCTAACAAGAGAATATCCTGTTCCTTCCATCAGCGCTCCGAATATTTCACCTTTTTTTGCAAGTATTTGAGGCTGTTCACCGTGCTCAATATCCAATCCGAGCTTTTCCTGGCGAAGTTTTCCGTCAATTCCTATTATATAAAGCACTATACTGCTTCCAGAATGATAATACCAAATTTCATCCGAATTCAAACGGTGAAAATGAGAAACTTCTCTGTCCTTAAGCAAATAATACGTACTTGACCAAAGCTTCTGTTCGCCGTCAATTGTATTTTCCGCTTCCATAAATCTTCTGAAATATCCGCCCTCCGGATGCTGCTCCAAATGAAGTTTTTCAATAAAATATTTTCCTGTATACAAAATAAAAGCCTCCGTTTTTTTGATATATATTATTATATCAGAAAAACAAAGACTTTTAAAGAGCTATTGCGAAAATCTCATCGCAATTTCCTGTTTTTTCTTTATATAGTACCAGGAAATCAGTAAAGCGCTTATTCCCCAACCTATCGGATAACTTATGACTACCCAAAACAGGGTATCTGTAAACTTCGTTACAATAAAAAGATATATTTGTCTGAAAATAACAAAAGAAAAGAACTTTACTGCCGTTGCGGTACGTGTATCACCCGCTCCGCAAAGAGCACCTGAAATAATCATACTTATTCCCCAAACGGTATAGAACGGAGTCATCAGTTTCAGCAAAAACGAACCATATTCAATTACCTCTGCGTCTTTATTGAACAACATAATAAAATACGGAGCAAAAATAACGAGAACTGCCGCAATAACTTCAGTTGTGGCAAAAGCAATAATATTCGCAATGTATGTTCCTCTTTCAGAACGTTTTACCTCTCCGGCTCCCAAATTCTGTCCGACAAACGTTGTTATGCTCATCGAAAGGCTGTTTACAGGAATTACAACGAACTGGTCTATCTTTGTATATGAAGACCAACCTGCCATTACGGAAGAACCGAATGCATTTATGTATGACTGAACAAAAACATTCGAAAACGATGTAAGACTCTGCTGAAGTGCTGTAGGCATACCAATCCTCAATATCTCTTTCAGCGTAATTTTATCTATTGAAAGTTTACTCCACTTCAGTTTATACATACCTTTTGATAATGAAAGAGATATTAGTACAAGTATCGCCGAAACTATTTGTGAAAGCACTGTGGCATATGCGGCTCCTGCAACGCCTAAATTCATACTTACAACAAAAACAAAGTCAAAAACGACATTTATTATCGAGGAACAAATAAGGTAATAAAGTGGTCTTTTAGAGTCTCCTACGGCTCTCAATATAGCTGAACCCATATTATAAATTATCAGCGATGCAATTCCCCAAAAATAAATTACCAAATATTCGGTTGCTTCCCCGAAAACATCCTCCGGAGTTGACATAAATCCAAGCATATATGGTACTGTAAAAACACCTATCAGCGTAGCAAAAATGCTCAATATAAATGTTATCAGTATAGATGTATGAACGGCTTTTTCAACTTCTTCTTCATTTTGAGCACCGTAATTTTTCGATATGATAACGCCTGCTCCAGTTGCAAGTCCTGTAAAGAAACCTATTAACGTATTTATTATCGGAGATGTTGTTCCTATGGCGGCAAGCGCTTCCTTACCCACAAATCTACCTACTACAACACTGTCAACGGTAGTATAAAGCTGCTGAAAAAGATATCCTATTGCAAGCGGAATGGAAAACTTTACTATATGTTTCCATATGCTTCCACTCGTCATCATAACATCTCCGGAAGACTTTGCCATAAAAACACCTCCTTTTATTTACACTTTACTGAGAATAATAAATCCAAATTCACCTAATATCAATATTTTTTATGAAATTTTATATTTATATACCGTTTATAGCGTATTGGCAAATAAAATTTTAGTTATTTTTATATACTTTTCTTTTCAAAAATTTATTTTAAAATGTATTTCATTATCCTTTGCTTTGAGTTATAATATATCCATAAACTGTTCGGAGGGAACAAAATGAATTACATATATTTCTTTGCAAGTCTGATAATAGGCATAATCTTTATCGGAATAGGTAAAAATACCCGTAACCGCAAAACTATACCTTATGAGGTTACAAAAAAGCTCAAAGGCGCAAAAAGAATGGATGAATATAACGAATGGTGTGATACCGAAGCAAAAGCAGATACGTTTATCGGAACAGCATTTTTGATATTCGGAATTTCATCTACATTTATGGATAGCGTCGTTTGGCTCGGTAATATCATTTCAATAGTTTCTCTTGTGATTTTTATCGCCGGTTACGTAATAAAAGTAATAAACAACAAAAAGCATCTCGGACATTTTTTTGTAAAATAAAGAAATTGCTCAACACCGTTTTAGTGTTGAGCATTTTTTATTCTTCATAATCGTTCATTTCAAAGCTGAAATTTCCGACTTCACCGAAATCGTCATATTCTATCTTCTCTTCTCTTAAAATCGGAGCACTGTTATGTAAAAGCGGTTTTATTGTTATTCTCTCTCCTTCATTTTCTACCGAAACAAGTTCGCAATAAATAATACTTGTGCAGCAATAATAATTATTAAGGATATCATTTCTTACTATATTGTAGTCAACAGCTTCATCACAATAGCAAAGCGCATATGCTCCGCTTTCCGAATTATACATATCGGCGATTCTTATGAGAAGTTCTGCATTCTTATCTTTACAGATAAACTCATTATGTATAAATTCACATATCAAAAGATAATTTTCCCAACCTCTATCGGAAAGCCCGTCTTTCTTTAAAATTTCCGAAACATTTTGATTTCCGTAAAATCCGTCAGCCATAACCGCCGGCAAATCTGTTTCGGAAGATTTTCTGTACGTAAGTAAACAAACTTTTTCTTTCTCTTTTATATTGCTATTTATAAACGGAATTATCGGATTGCTGCAAAGTGTAAAGTATTCTTTCCCAAATAACGAATCATTATCGAAACAAATATCACTAAATGTTTTGGGAATAACATCTCCGCATTTTACTACCCTGTATAATTCTTCAAATTTAAGTTTTTTTAATGCCGAAAACAAAATCCCGACAGTTTCATCAAAATTATCGGTTTTTCCGTCTTTCAGTTCTGAAAGTTTCAATTTAAGTTCATCTGAATTTGTACTATTAAGTTTTGATATGGCATCTTCGTATTTCATAATCAA
>JAZLFU010000183.1:0-5778 GCA_045615915.1 Oscillospiraceae bacterium | reverse complement strand
GTACATTGTACTTGTTAGCCTGGCGCCATACGGTTTCAGACTGGGGCTCAACGCCGCCTTTTGCACAAAGTACGGTTACGGATCCATCCAATACACGAAGAGATCTTTCAACCTCAACAGTAAAGTCAACGTGTCCGGGAGTATCGATGATGTTGATTCGGTGTCCGTTCCACTGAGCTGGTGTTGCAGCGGAAGTTATGGTAATACCTCTCTCCTGTTCCTGCTCCATCCAGTCCATGGTGGCGTTACCATCATGTGTCTCACCGATTTTGTAGTTAACACCGGTATAGTAAAGGATACGCTCGGTAGTAGTAGTCTTTCCGGCGTCTATATGAGCCATTATTCCGATATTACGGGTAAGCTCAAGTGCAACATCTCTTGCCATAAAAACTCCTTAAAATATATAACAACAAATTTTTCGGAATTACCATCTGAAATGTGCGAATGCTTTGTTTGCATCTGCCATTTTGTGGACATCTTCCTTTTTCTTAACAGCGCCACCAGTACCGTTGATAGCATCGATGATTTCTGCTGCAAGACGTTCTTTCATAGTGCGCTCATTACGAGCTCTGGAATAGTTGGTAAGCCAACGAAGTCCAAGAGTCTGACGACGTTCGGGACGAACCTCAAGCGGTACCTGGTAGTTTGCACCACCGATACGGCGGGTTTTACATTCCAATACAGGCATGATGTTCTCAAGAGCTTCTTCGAAAGCTTCGAGAGCTTCTTTACCTGTTTTCTCGCTTACGATATCAAATGCTCCGTAAACGATTTTCTGGGCAACACCTTTTTTACCATCAAGCATGATGTTATTAACAAGGCGAGTTACGAGTTTGGAATTGTAAATAGGATCCGGCAATACGTCGCGTTTTGCAATATTACCTCTTCTTGGCACTTTTCTTCCCTCCTTCACAAAAAATGAATTCATAGGTACTCGAAAGCGACAAACTTCCGTTGTGCCCAAAAAAGAGGACGATCTATAAATATCATCGCACCTTTTAGGGCGCAGTATTCACTAATTTTAAATTAGGAAACCGGAAGATTGCTCTTACTTCTTCGCACCAGCCTTAGGCTTTTTGGCACCGTATTTGGAACGGGCCTGCATTCTCTTCGCGACACCCTGAGCATCCAAGGTTCCGCGGATAATGTGGTAACGGACACCAGGAAGGTCCTTTACACGGCCGCCTCTGATGAGAACGACACTGTGTTCCTGAAGGTTATGACCGATTCCGGGAATATAGGAAGTAACTTCCATTCCGTTACTGAGACGCACCCTCGCTATTTTACGAAGAGCAGAGTTCGGTTTCTTCGGTGTTGCGGTACGAATAGCGGTGCAGACGCCTCTCTTTTGAGGGCTGTGCTGGTCGATCGCAATCTTTTTCTTGGAGTTCCAACCTTTCAGCAATGCAGGAGCGGTTGATTTAACTTCAAGATCATGTCTTCCGTTGTGTACGAGCTGGTTAAAAGTAGGCATAGGTTTCCTCCTTTCTTAAGTTTTCCAAACGTTTTTCATCATTTGGGCATAGTAATCCCTTAAAAAAGAAATTACCAATTTCAAATTGTATCATCATTTACTATTTTTGTCAATACCAAATATATAAGTTATTCACAAATATTTTTTACATATTTTATCTGAATTGACGAATATGTTTTCAACAAAAAAGTTTTTTATTTCATGAAAATGTGTTTTATTTTCTTTGAAAACGGGAAAATTATTATAAAAGGAGGAGATCTTTTTGAAATTCAGCGAAAACGATATAAAAAAAGTTATCCGATTGGCGCTTATTGAGCAGCGTGTGAAAAATATACTTGCAAGACGAACAAAAATGGCTGAAAAAGATGCCGAAATCAGCTGTGAAAAAGATAAAAACAACGGTCAAAATCCGAATTAGCAATATCGGAAAACGGTTTTTGCCGAACTTCGTTCCGAAAATGCCAAAAGCCGTTTACCGTATTGCATAGTATTTTTTATAATGTAAAATTATATTAAACCAAATAAGGAGGCAGTAAAAATGAATATCGAAGAAGAAAAAATTATTGAGGAAATCAAAAAAGCGGCGGCAAAAGCGCAAGCGAAAAATCCCGCAAACTGCGGAAAAACTCCTATCGAAAAGCGTTGGAACATAACCGAAAAAGACAAACCGAGCGAAGCATAACAAAAAATCCCGAGGCTCTTTACGAGCTTCGGGATTTTATTTATTGAGATATCAGATATCCTGAACGGCTTCGGCAATTTCGGCTTCTGCCGCTTCGGAAGCTTCCATGGCCGCTTCATATTCGTTTTCCATGTCGTAGGGTTTAACCTCCGGAGCAACGGGAGAATATGTTGCGTTTCCATAGCATTCCATACCTGTTCCGGCAGGAATGAGCTTACCGATAATGACGTTCTCTTTAAGTCCGAGAAGTCTGTCGCTCTTGCCCTTGATTGCCGCTTCGGTGAGAACACGGGTGGTCTCCTGGAATGATGCGGCGGACATAAAGCTTTCAGTTGCGAGAGACGCTTTCGTAATACCGAGGAGCATCTGGATATAGGTGGCTTCGCGAAGTCCCTCTTCTCCGGCGGCAATACGTTTTCTTATCTCTCTGTTTGCGGCGAAGAGTTCACCTTTTTCAACTGTCATACCGGAAAGGAGATCGGTATCGCCCTGATCGTCAACTTTGACTTTCTTCATCATCTGGCGAACGATAACTTCGATATGTTTATCGTTGATATCAACACCCTGGAGACGGTAAACCTTCTGTACCTCTGCAATAAGGTAATCCTGTACTGCAAGAGCGCCGTTGACGTCGAGGTATTTATGCGGGTTTACTGAACCTTCGGTAAGGAGAGCACCTGCCTCTACGTGGTCGCCCTCTTTGACCTTCGGGTGGCTTCCGTAAGTGATGAGGTACTTCTTCTCTTCGTTGGTTTCCTTGTTGAATATAACGATATGACGGTTCTTCTTTATCTCTTCTATGCGGACATCGCCTTCGATTTCGGCAATGACGGCTTCGCGTTTCGGATTTCTCGCCTCGAAAAGCTCTTCAACACGGGGAAGACCTTGTGTGATATCCTCTGCGGAAGCAACACCTCCGGTATGGAAGGTACGCATTGTAAGCTGGGTACCGGGTTCACCGATGGACTGTGCGGCTACAACACCGACCGCTTCACCGATATTAACCGGTTTCCCGTTTGCAAGGTTCATACCGTAGCACTTTGCGCAAACGCCGTATTTTGCCTCGCAGTTGAGGATGGAACGAATCTTGAGCTCGGTGATTCCTGCGTCTACGATCTTTTGAGCATCGAATTCATCCATCATCTTGTCTTTGCTTACGAGAAGCGCTCCGGTGTTGGGATCGAGCACGTCTTCAACCGCATAACGGCCGATAAGACGTTCTTTCATGGGCTCTATCATCTCTCCGCCTTCACGGATATCTTTAACTACGATACCTTCATGAGCACCGCAGTCGTACTCGCGGATGATAACGTCCTGGGAAACGTCAACAAGACGTCTTGTAAGGTAACCGGAGTCTGCGGTACGAAGCGCGGTATCGGCAAGGCCTTTACGGGCACCACGGCTTGAGATGAAGTATTCCAATATATTAAGTCCTTCACGGTAGTTAGCACGAATAGGAATTTCTATCGCTTTACCGGAGGTATTGGCTATAAGTCCACGCATTCCTGCGAGCTGACGAATCTGGTTCATAGAACCACGAGCACCGGAATCCGCCATCATGAATATCGGGTTGTATTTATCAAGGTTCTCTTTAAGAGCATCCGCAACCTTATCGGTGGTTTCGTTCCAGGTGGAAATAACCTTCTTGTAACGCTCTTCATCGGACATAAGACCGCGGCGGTACTGTTTGGTAATCTGCTCTACCTTGTTTTCCGCTTCCTGAAGGAGTTCATACTTCTTAGGCGGAATTACGGCGTCGCTTACTGAAACGGTGATCGCGCTCTTCGTGGAATACTTGAAGCCTTGAGCTTTGATTCTGTCAAGTACCTGACCGGTTACGGCTGTACCGTGTTTTCTTACGCAGCGGTCGATAATTTTACCGAGCTGTTTCTTGCCGACAAGGAAGCCGACTTCAAAATCGAATTCGTGTTCCGGATCGGTTCTGTCAACATAGCCGAGATCCTGCGGGATCGGATCGTTGAATATCGCTTTACCGACAGTAGTCTGGATAAGCTTATGGCGTTTGTTTCCGTTTTCATCGGTTTTCTCCATGCGGATATAAATGGGAGCATGAAGACCGACGACACCTTCGCTGTATGCCATAATGGCTTCGTTGATATCACGGAAGGATTTTCCTTCTCCGGGTTCGCAGCCGGGTTTCTCAAGAGTGAGGTAATAGGAACCCAATACCATATCCTGGGTAGGAACGGTTACGGGTTTGCCGTCCGCGGGTTTAAGGAGGTTGTTCGCGGCAAGCATAAGGAATCTTGCTTCCGCCTGGGCTTCGGTTGAAAGCGGAACGTGAACAGCCATCTGGTCGCCATCGAAGTCCGCGTTATATGCTGTACACGCAAGAGGATGGAGCTTAAGGGCGCGTCCTTCAACGAGCACCGGCTCAAATGCCTGGATACCGAGTCTGTGAAGCGTAGGAGCACGGTTGAGCATTACCGGGTGGTCTTTGATAACTACTTCAAGAGCATCCCAAACGGAGGGATCGACCGCTCTTTCGACCATTTTTCTTGCGTTCTTGATATTGGTTGCGGCACCTACGTCAACAAGGCGTTTCATTACGAAAGGCTTGAAGAGTTCAATAGCCATTTCTTTAGGAAGACCGCATTGGCTCATTTTGAGTTCAGGACCGACGACTATAACGGAACGTCCGGAATAGTCAACACGTTTACCGAGAAGGTTCTGACGGAAACGTCCCTGTTTACCTTTAAGCATATCGGAAAGAGATTTAAGAGGACGGTTGTTCGGTCCGGTAACAGGTCTTCCCTTTCTGCCGTTATCAATAAGTGCGTCAACCGCTTCCTGAAGCATACGTTTTTCGTTGCGGACTATGATATCCGGAGCGCCGAGCTCAAGAAGGCGTCTTAAACGGTTATTTCTGTTTATAACTCTGCGGTAGAGATCGTTGAGGTCGGAGGTTGCAAATCTTCCGCCGTCGAGCTTTACCATAGGACGGATATCCGGAGGAATTACCGGAACAACGTCAAGGATCATCCATTCGGGGCGGTTTCCGGAAAGGCGGAAGGCTTCGACTACTTCAAGTCTTTTGAGAAGTCTTACACGCTTTTGGCCGGAGGCATCTTCAAGCTCTTCATAAAGCTCTGCGGAAAGCTTTTCAAGGTCGATATCCTTAAGAAGTACCTGGATAGCTTCCGCGCCCATTCCGGCGGAGAAATCCTCCTCGTATTTTTCACGCATATCGCGGTATTCTTTCTCGGTGAGAAGCTGTTTTTTCTCAAGAGGAGTGGTACCGGGATCGGTTACTATATAGTTTGCGAAATAGAGTACCTTTTCAAGAAGACGGGGGCTCATATCAAGGATAAGTCCCATTCTTGAAGGAATACCCTTGAAATACCAGATATGAGAAACGGGAGCAGCAAGCTCGATATGTCCCATACGCTCACGTCTTACCTTTGCTCGGGTAACCTCAACTCCGCAGCGTTCGCATATTTTACCTTTGAAGCGAAGGCGTTTATATTTTCCGCAATAGCATTCCCAGTCCTTTGTCGGTCCGAAAATTCTTTCGCAGAAAAGGCCGTCGCGTTCGGGTTTAAGAGTTCTGTAGTTTATTGTTTCGGGTTTCTTTACTTCGCCGTAAGACCATTCTCTTATT
>JAZLFU010000182.1:0-8694 GCA_045615915.1 Oscillospiraceae bacterium | reverse complement strand
CCCAACAAATTAAATTGATATCGCTTTTGGCTCCCTTGTGTAAAGGGAGCTCCGCGAAGCGGTGAGGGATTGTATTCCCAACGAGTTATTTGTAGCCGGTCAGAGATACAATCCCTCCGTCATTTTCTAACGAAAATGCCACCCAACTCTTGCGGTGCCCGAAAAAAGCTACGGGCTTACGCTTATCCTTGCTTTTTTCGACAGCGGCGCCAAACAATTCTCGCTATATCTGCCACCGGCAGCGCTCGAATTTTTTGCTCTTTACACAAGGGAGGCTATATGCTCGCCATATCAAACGGCACAAACCTTTGACAAGGTCGTTACAATTCTGAAAACTGAAAACTGAAAACTGAAAACTTCTTGAGCCTTTGATATTACTCCCCGAATATTATTGAGAATATCGGCTTCTCGGCTTTGAAAAATTCCTTCGGAGAAACTATAAAGGGCATCTTCCCCAGGTTGTAAAAGCGGTACCGGGTTTCTCCCTCCGAATTTTCTTTCGTAAAGGCGGCGAAATGCCCGGAGAAATTGCGGTATATGTAATATATAAACCCTCTGGTTGCTTTTCCGGAAAGGAAACGTCTTTTCGGAAAGAGCCGAAGCGCTATCCCAAGCCGGGCGAGGAGCTTCCTTATAAAAAACGGGTTTGTTCCGAGAACGCCTTTGAGCACCGCGCCCTTTTCCGCTTCGGAAATGAGCACCGGAAGCTCGGTCTTTGTTTTCGCGGCATGGAGCAGGTTGTACGCCGCTATCCATCCGCAGCCGCCGTACGCCGAATCCCTGGCGCCGAAATGAAGCTCCGCAAGGTATTGCTGGCACTCGATGAATCCGTCGTCGGAAAAGGCGGGAGAGCGGAAAAACTCATCACGTTCAATTATTCTTCTGTTCTTTTCAAGGTTTTCGGCGGCGGAAAACCGAAGATTTTTAAGCGAAAATCCGTTCATATCAGTCCTTTTCACAGCCGCCGCAGTCCTCACAGCTTCCGCAGCTTCCGCAGGAGGAACCGCAGTCGTTACAGGCGCTTTTCCCGGAAATATCACTTCCGTCGGCGAGGAAGAACGGACAGCTTCCGCCGCCGAGCACCTCATCGGGTTTCTCGTCGAAACGAAGACAGCTTTTCGTGTCTCCCCGCTTTTTATAGGCGCATTTTCTGCATACAAGGTCGCGGTTCGTTATCTCTTTTCCGAAAGCGGAAACGGTTATCCTGTCCGGAATACGGTTTTTCCCGCAGCCGGAATTTTGGCATCTGCATTTCTTTTCCAAAGCGCCGCGCCTCCTTTAAGTCATATATAAAATATATTATAACATTAAATTAAAAGCGGCGCAATATTTTTATGCCGAAACTTTTGTCCCGAAAGGCAGATTTTCGTTTTTTTTTGAGGCAGTATTTGACAATTCCGCGAGTTTTGAATATAATGTAGCTGTCTGAAAAGGAGTGAATCTATGCTTAAAGTGAGATCCGGGGCAAAGGAACTTTACCTTTGGATAAAAAGCAGAGGCTTCGCGATAGCGGTTTTTGCGATTGCGACAGCGCTTCTTGCGTATTGGATAACTTCAAGAGTAAAAACTGTAATAGTGGATAACGGCGATGAGGTAACTACCGTTCATACCTCGGTTTGCGATCCTTACGAGATAATGGATTCTCTCGGGATAGAGCCGGGCAGTAAGGACAGAGTAACCTTCGAAGGCTTCGGGGAAACCGGACTTCCCACCGCCGGTATAAAGATACAAAACGCCGCGGAAGTCAGTATTCGGGCGGACGGGCTTACCTACCACGTCGCCGTTGCCGAAGGAGATACCGTGGGCGATGCGCTCTACGTCTCCGGAATAGACCTTCGCGCGACGGATATGCTCAGCGTTCCGGTCGAAAAGGCGGTCGAGGATAACGAAAATATCACCGTAACCCGTGTTGATTATATCCTCACGACAGAGGAGGAGGAAATTGAGCACGGCTACACGACGAAAGGCACTTCCCTTTTGAAAGACGGCAAGAAATCGACTATAATCTGGGGCAAGAACGGAACGCTGCTCAAAACCTATGAGCAGAAGGTCGTTGACGGCGAGTATACCGAAAGGGTGCTCATTTCCGAGGACGTTATAAAGAAGCCCACCGATACCGTAACTCTCATAGGCGACGGAAGCGTTATTTCGCCTCTCGATTACGGCTGGACTTTTGAAAACGGAGTTCCGGTGGGCTACAAGAAGCTTTACAGCGACGTTCGCGCGACGGGTTATTATGCTCCCTGGGGCGCGGGAACGGCAACCGGAAGGCTTGCCCAGGTCGGCTACGTCGCCGTTGATCCGAAGATAGTCCCCTATGGCTCCAAGCTCTGGATAGTCGCCCACAGCGATACAAGTCCTTTTGTTTACGGCTATGCCCTCGCGGCGGATACCGGCGGAGCCATGCTCTCCGGAAAGAACTTCGTGGATCTTTATTACAGTACATACAGCGAATGTGTGCTCAACGCCGTTCGCAAAGTTGACGTATACGTTTTGGAATGAGGTGTTTTTATGATCGAGCTTAAACCTATCACAGAGGAAAATTTCGAAGATTGCATAAACCTTGACGTAAAGGAGGAACAGCAGGACTATATCGCCGAAAACCTTTGCAGTATAGCCGAGGCCTATGTCGCCATGACGAGCGGCGATACCGTTCCCATGCCCTACGGCATATATGATGCCGATGAAGACGTCATGGTCGGCTTCCTCATGCTCGGTTTTAACGAAGAGGGCGATGAAGACCTTGCCGAGCCTTTCTACTGCGTTTGGAGAATAATGATAGACGCCAACTGTCAGGGAATGGGCTACGGAAAAGAAGCCATGGAAAAGGCGCTGGAGCTTGTAAAGGAACAGCCTCTCGGTGTCGCGAAAAAATTCTGCGCGGCGTATACCTTCGATAACTCCGGAGCCAAAGCGCTTTTTGAGGGAGCGGGCATGGTCTCCGGCGCTCCCGATGAAAACGGCAACGTATTGGCGGTAATGGATATCTGAACTTGTCAAAAGAAAAAGTATTCCGTAGGGGCGAGCTTTGCTCGCCCGCGATTCCCAACAATTTAAATTGTTGTTGTTTTCGGCTCCCTTGTGTAAAGTTTGCCATCGAGGTTTTGGTGCGTGCCTTGGCTCCCTTGTGTAAAGGGAGCTCCGCGAAGCGGTGAGGGATTGTATTCCCAACAAGTTTCCCGTAGGGGCAAATTGCCGCCTCCCTTTACACAAGGGAGTTTTTTATTATTTATTGACTTTAATGTATACAAGGTATAGTATTAGATTTAATAAAAAATTTTTTTCGGAAATATTAGCCAGCTTGTAATTTTCTGCGTATAAACTTATGTAAAACAAAATTTCAGGAGGTAGTCATTATGAAAAAAATAATCAGTTTACTTTTGGCAATGCTTATGCTTATATCTCTTGCAGTTCCGGCGTTTGCGTCCTCAAAGTCCAAATTGGGAACGGAAGAATATACCGGAGAGCATTACGAGGAATTTACCTCTTTTTTTCGCGATATTTACGACTCTGAAAATGTTTTTGTAGGTCGAAATTTCATAATTGAAACGAGCAAGATTTACGGTACAAAAACGGAAGTTTTCGGCGGCGGCGGCGGACATTACACCAAGATTTACCCCAAAGACGGCAGTAGCTTTTATATCACACGTGTTGAGGCAAGTGTATCGTCTTATGCGAGAGATTATGGCAAAGTTGGCGTAACCGCCGGAAATAAGCGCGAAACAGAGGGCGTTGGTTACTACGATATAGTCCATGTTGACGATATTGATAGTAATGAATTTGCGTTTTCAGGTGGAGAAGAGTATGTTGGCTTTGATATGATAAGAGTCTATTATGAATGTGCAGGCGAACACACCTGGGATGAGAACGACAAATGCGAAATTTGCGGTATATGCAAGTGCAAAGTTACCGGGGAACATAAGGCTGTATTGGCATGTTCCTTATGCGGCGAAGAACTTTCCGAAGGAGTAAGCTCTTACGAAGGCGGTATCGCATCCACTGTTTCCGGTGGCAATATCACGATAATTGCCTGTATGGCAAGCGCTGCGGCAGGAATGGCAGTAATGTTCCTCATAATGAGAAAAAAGAAAGAGGTTTGACGAAAATGAAAAAAATAATCGGTTTACTTTTGGCAATGCTTATGCTTATATCTCTTGCAGTTCCGGCGTTCGCGTCTCCAAAGTCCAAATTGGGAACGAATGAAGACACCGGAGAGCATTACGAGGAATTTTCCTATTTTTCTTTTTCCAGTAAAGGCTCCTTCATTTTTACGGGCCAAAATTTCGTGATTGAATCGAACAAGCATGACGCCCTAGACTTTACAATTCGCGGAGGCAACAACAATTATTACGTCAAGGTTTATCCCAAAGAAGACAAAAACTTTATTATAACACGTGTTGAGGCAAACGTAGCATCTTACGCAAATGATTACGGCAAAGTTGGCGTAACCGCCGGAACGAACCGCGAAAATCATGGTGTTGGCGAGGACGACATAGTCCATGTTGACAATATTAATGTTAATGAATTCGCGTTTGCCAATGGAGAAGGGTATGTTGGCTTTGATATGGTAAGGGTCTATTATGAATGTGCAGGCGAACACACCTGGGATGAGAACGACAAATGCGAAATTTGCGGTATATGCAAGTGCAAAGTTACCGGGGAACATAAGGCTGTATTGGCATGTTCCTTATGCGGCGAAGAACTTTCCGAAGAGGAGCTCTCTTCCATAAACGGCGTCTCTTCCGTCATTTCAGATGGTAATATCTCGATAATGGTCGGAATAGTCTGCCTTGCTGTGGGTCTCGGCGGCGGGTATTTCATCGGAAAGAAAAAAGAGAACTAAGTTTTCAGTTTTCAGTTTTCAGTTTTCAAGAAAAGCCTCCCCTGTGTAAAGTTTTCGGCGAGGTTTTGAAAGGAGATATAAAATGAAAAAAATCGTGAGTCTGATTTTGACGGCAGTTATGCTCATATCCCTTGCGGTTCCGGCGTTTGCGGAATATTTCTATGACGGAGATGAGATTCCGGAAGGGAACTATGATGATATTATAATATGGCAAGCCGGCGATGGAAAAAGTAATACCAGGGTTAAGGTTAGGATCAACAGCACTGTAACAGTAAATACCAACCTCTACGGAAACGGCGGTGCTGTTATTATCGGAAGCAACGGTTTACTGCAATATAATGAGACAGATGATATGTTATTAGCGCAACTTTTTACCGATGAAATAATAATCAAAATTGAAGAGGGCGGAGTTTTAGACGTAACCTTTATTAATGATGATGATGCCGAAAGATTTATCCAACACATGTCAGGATTTTACTGTGCCCGTTGTGATGGAAACCGTGTTGTTGTGAAACACTCCCACAGTTCTACATTTACAGACGACGGTTTCTACTGTACCGTCTGTGGTCGCATACCTGAATGTAGGCATGGAGCATGGGAAGAAGGCGTTTGCTTTTATTGCGATTATAAATGTCCGCACGAATATGTGTTTGAAGACGGCAAATGCGCGTTCTGCGGATATAGCCTTGACAGCAGCTTGTGCCTGCATGAGATATGGAGCAACGGCAAATGCATCCAATGCGGCTTTGTTTGCCAACACGACTGGAGTAAGGAAATTCAGCATGAACCCATCCCTGAATTTTGCTCTATCTGCGGTTACCGTTGCAAACACGAGGTATGGGAAGATGGAAAATGCGTAAACTGCGGCTGTGAATGTCCGCACGATAAAGGGTGGCGCAAAAATATATGCGAGATATGCGGAAAAGAGCTCTCTTTCCAAAACGCCACCGCTTCCACCTTTTCCGAAGGCAACCTTTGGATAATCGGTACTTTCGGCGCGCTCGCTGTAATTGCCGCTGCGGCTGTGGTTATAAAGAAGAAAAAAGAGAAGTGAGTTTTCAGTTTTCAGTTTTCAGTTTTCAGTTTTCAGTTTTCAGTTTTAAGATTTATAACACCCCCTTGTTAAAGAGGAGGCTTTGAAAGGAGATATAAAATGAAAAAACTGATCAGTTTGATTTTGGCACTCATTATGCTCATATCTCTTGCGGTTCCGGCGTTTGCGGAATATTTCTATGATGGAGATGAGATCCCGGAAGGGAACTATGATGATATTATAATAGATCGAATCAGCCGTGAAAATAGTAATACCAGGGCTAAGGTTAGGATCAACAGCACTGTAACAGTAAATACCGACCTCTACGGAAACGGCGGCGGTGCTGTTATTATCGGAAGCAACGGTTTACTGCAATATAATGGGGCAGATGATACGTTATTAATGCAACTTTCTACCGATGGAATAATAATCAGAATTGAAGAGGGTGGAGTTTTAGACGTAACATTTATTAATGATGACACTGCCGAAGAATTTGCCGACTTCATGTCAGCGTTTTACTGCGCCCGTTGTGATGGAAACCGTGTTGTTGTGAAACACTCCCACAGTTCTGCATTTACAGACGACGGTTTCTACTGTACCGTCTGTGGTCGCAGACCTAAATGTAGGCATGGAGCATGGGAAGAAGGCGTTTGCTTTTATTGCGATTATAAATGTCCGCACGAATATGTGTTTGAAGACGGCAAATGCGCGTTCTGCGGATATATCCTTGACAGTAGCTTGTGTCCGCATGAGATATGGAGCAACGGCAAATGCACCCAATGTGGCTTTGTTTGCCAACACGACTGGAGTAAGAGAATTTGGGATGTACACATCCCTAAATTTTGCTCTATCTGCGGTTACCATTGCGAACACGAGGTATGGGAAGATGAAAAATGCGTAAACTGCGGCTGTGAATGTCCGCACGATGAAGGGTGGCGCAAAAATATATGCGAGATATGCGGCTATGTGTGTCATCATGAGGTATGGAAAGGGAAGGTCTGCACCAAATGCGGTATTTGTTGCGAACATGAGGCATGGAAAAACGGAAAATGCACAAATTGCGGCTGGGAGTGTCCGCATATATGGGAAGGCCATAATTGCATTAAGTGCGGTCAGTATTGCGCACACGAAGTAATAGAAAACGGAAAATGCGTCCAATGCGGTTGTCCCTGTCAGCACAATGCATGGGAAGACGGCGTTTGCGCCGCATGTGGTTATGTTTGCAAACACCCCGGCGTAGGCTGCATTATATGCGGAAAAGGCATGTATAACCGATCCGCCGGCTCCGCCCTTTCCGAAGGAAATATGACGATAGCAGTCGGAATAGCCTGCGCGGCGGTATTCGGTCTCGGCGGCTACCTGCTCGGCAAAAAGAAAAAAGAGAACTAAGTTTTCAGTTTTCAGTTTTCAGTTTTCAGTTTTTAGTTTTCAGTTTTCAGAAGATAGATTTTACAGAAGGAGCAAATATTATGAAAACAAAAGAAGAACTCAACGAACTCAAAGAGGAAGTCGAAACCCTGAACAAAAAACTTGCAGAGCTTACCGAGGAAGAACTGGCGCAGGTTGTCGGCGGTGCCGGATGGGGGGGTTGGGCACCGCCCGGTGTGTGAATATGCGGTTATTGATTCTAACCGGTATCCTAAGACTTAACATCTGCCGCCGCAAGTGCCGCATTACTGCCTTGCCCTGTCGGAAGCGGAAAGAAAAAATAAAAAAGCGCCGATATCACATCAGCGCTTTTTTCATACAACAGTTTGAGTTTTGAGGAGGGGTTAAACTCAAAAAGTTTGCGGCTCTTTTTGAGTTCATCTATATTATAACACCCCGTTTTTTTTATTTGTTAAGCAAAGGTGAACAACTCTTGAAAAATTATCGCATTTTTTAAGAAAAAAATTTATTTTTTACCGAACATATGTTTACAAAAAAGAACGTATGTGCTATAATAAACTCGGAAGACCTTTATTGAAATGAAAGGAGATATATTTCCATGGGAAACAAAGGCGAAGAGATCTATAATTACATTACGGAACATATAAACGAAGTGGGCTATCCCCCTACGGTGAGGGAGATTTGCGCCGAGCTTGATATCAAGTCAACCTCAACGGTGCATCGTTATCTAAAGGAGCTTGAGGCGGAGGGCAGAATTACAATGGGCGAAAATCAAAACCGCGCCATAACCCTCAATGATTCGGCTCCGGCGGGAACGATTCCCGTTCTCGGTCGAGTCGCGGCAGGCTCACCCATTCTCGCCGAGGAGGAAGTGGAGGAATACGTACCCTATCCCGGGAACACGAGCGGGCTTTTCGCTCTCCGTGTACGTGGTGAATCCATGATAAAATGCGGAATACTGAACGGCGATATCGTGGTGGTCAGAAAGACTCCCGAAGCCCATAACGGCGAGATTGTCGTCGCCCTTGTGGAGGATTCCGCAACGGTCAAGCGCTTCTATAAAGAGGAGGGTCATTTCCGTCTCCAGCCGGAAAACGACGACTACGAGCCTATCATAGTCGATTCCGTCGAGATCCTCGGCAAAGTCATTTCCGTTTTGAGAAGCTACGACTGATACAGCTTTACGTCCCTTGTCAAAGGGGAATGAGTTTTCAGTTTTCAGTTTTCAGTTTTCAGTAGGGGAGAGCTTTGCTCGCCCGCAATTCCTAACAAATTAAATTGATATCGTTTCTGGCTCCCTTGTGTAAAGGGCAAAAAATTTGAGCGCGCCCTGTGGGCGATACAGCGAAAATCTTTTGGCGCCGCGGTCGAAAAAATCGAGGATTAGCGTAAGCCCGATGATTTTTTCGGGTACCGCAAGAGTCGCTCC
>JAZLFU010000181.1:0-2259 GCA_045615915.1 Oscillospiraceae bacterium | reverse complement strand
AAAATATCCCGAGGCCTGCCATAACTTTAAATATTACATTAAAAACATATGTTCTTTTCATTTCATTTTGTCTTTTCTTTTATAGGGGATGGGGGGTGTTTTAAAAACAGAACATCCGTTCGTTTTTTCTTACAATGCTTATTATACACCGCAATTTTTAAATTGCAATAGGTTTTCACAAAAAAATCGAACAATCGTTCTTATTGGTGCATTTTCGGTCGAAAACTAATTATTTTTATTGATCTGCAAAAATCGTCTCCTTTTTTCATATGAATTCAGAAAAGGGGGCATAAGTGTTGTCAAGATTAAAGAATTTTGCGATAAATGCGGGAATACTTACGGCAACTTCACTTTCACTCGGAGCAGTGGGAGTTTTTTATAACGCTTGGCTTACAAGAAATCTTGGAAGCGAGGGAACGGGACTTTTTTCACTTATGATGGCGGTATACCGTTTTATGGTAACCTTTGCCTGTTCCGGCTCCGGACTTGCGGCAACAAGGCTCGTCGCGGAGGAAAACGCCCGAAAAGACGGAAAAGGAGCGTCGAAGGCTATGTCGCTCACGCTTGTATACAGCCTTATTTTCGGGCTTCTTGCCGGAGCTTTGCTGTTTTTTATAAGTGATTTTTCCGCAGACGTTCTTGTGGGAGATGGGAGAGCTGCGGTGCCTTTCAGGGTGCTTGCGTTTTCGCTTCCTTTTGTGGGGGTTTCCGCGGCGCTCGGAGGATATTTTACTGCGGTAACGAGGGTTGCACCCTCATCCGCGGCGCAGATTTTCGAACAGCTTTCTCAAATGGCGTTTACAATGTTCGTATTTGCGCTTTTAAAGCCGGAGGATCTGGGTTTTGCCTGTGTTTTGGTTGCCGCCGGAAGTACGGTTTCGGAGGCTGTCGCTTTTATTCTGCATTGGGTTCTGTATAAAAAAGACAGAAATGTTCATCCGTTTTCAAAATTCGGAGAGGCGAGATCCGCGGATATCTGGAAAAGGCTTACGGAAATAGCCTTGCCGGTAGGCGCCTCCGCCGTATTGCGTTCCGCTTTGAGCACGATAAAGCATCTGCTCGTTCCGGTATCGCTTATGAAAAGCGGAATGGATAATTCAGAGGCGCTTTCGGAATACGGAATAGTGGGCGGAATGGTGCTTCCGGTTTTAATGTTTCCCTGCGCTTTTCTGCTTGGATTTTCAAATTTGCTCGTGCCGGAGGTAACGGAATACCGCGAGCTTGGCGAAGAGGGAAAAATCGAAAAGGTGATGAAATACGTTTTCAGAACAACTCTTATGTTTGCAATAGCGGTGGCGGCGATACTTATTTGCTATTCCGATGAGATAGCCGTTATGCTGTATAAAGAGCCGAAAGCCGGAGGAGCGATACGGGCGATTGCGCCGATAGTTACGGTTATGTATCTCGACAGCGCTGTTGACGGAATACTGAAAGGCCTTGGGGAACAGGTCGCGGTGGTAAGGTATAACGTCTATGATACCGCGCTTTGTGTAATAATGGTATATACTCTCGTTCCGCTTTTCGGCACCGCCGGTTATCTTGTTACGATAGTGATAAGCGAAGTTTTCAATATGACTTTGAGCGCGGCTCGACTTGTTTATGTAACCGGGTTTAAAACAGAGCCGGTGCGCTGGGTGCTCATTCCTTCAGGGGCGGCGGCTTTGAGCATGATATTTGCAAAAAATATCGCCGGGATATTGAAGATATCTCCGACGAACGTAACAGGGTTTGTAATTTTGATTTCCGTTTCTGCAGCGGCCTATTATGTAATACTGCGACTTTTGAAATGTATTACGAAAGACGATATAAAAACCGTAAAAAGTATTTTTTCGTAGATATGTAAGGCCGGAAAAAATCCGGCGTTTGGAGAGAAAAGTAATCAGCCTTTGTAAAGGAAGGATCTGCAATCGGTACATTCGCTTTTGGTGGGATTGGTTTCGTGAGTACCGACTTCGATTTTATCAAGAGTGCAGAAATTGCAATCCTTGCAATGATATGCGCAGTTGTTTACATTACAGCCGATGTGTTTATTTGCTTCGTTCATATCAAGTACCTCCAATTCGTTTTGATATTATTTTTGTTCGGAAATCAAATATTATTCAAAAGATATTCTATTTTTCAGAAAATCAGCATAACAATTTTTTGAAAAAGAAAAACAAGCGGAGGAAGAAGAATTATGACAGATAGCAACGTTTATCGCGATATAGCTGCAAGGACTTCCGGCGATATTTATATAGGTGTAGTCGGACCGGTGAGAAC
>JAZLFU010000180.1:0-5258 GCA_045615915.1 Oscillospiraceae bacterium | reverse complement strand
CTCCGGAAAAGGTCGCCGCGCCTATTTTGATCTCCGAAACATAGCCGGAATTTGTCTTTTCCGCGCCTTCAAACCATTCCTCCGGAAACTTTCCGTTGAGTTTCGCTCCACAGCTGTTCAGCTTTTCGAGTACGCTCTCCTTTTCCTCTTTTACGGTACTTTTGAAGCCCTCCGCTCTCTTATCAAGGGGACTTTCCACCGGCACGAGATAGGGTATATTTCCGCCCCAGACGTTTTCGGCGCTTTCGGTAGTTCCGGCGGATATGGCGTGGTATACCGTCATCGCCGGTGCGCCGTTATAGGTAACTGTAAAGCGCAAAGCCTTTTCAGCCGCCGCCGAGAGCCTTTTGTATTTTTCATCGAAGCTGTCGCCGTAGATCTCCCGTATTTTCTCTTTCGTTATATAGCCGCTTTTGTTTTGCGGATCGGCGGTAAAATCGTATTCCGCTTCGAGGTGGTGTTCTTTTTGATAAAGCGCGCAGGAAAAAGCGGCTGTTCCCTGGGCAACGAGCGCTTCTTCTTCAAAATCGGCGCCCATTTCTGCGGCAATAGCTCCGAGTACATAGTCGGAATAGGGAACTTCAATTACCTTTTGCTCCGTTTTATCGTAAACTCTGAAAACCTCCGGCAAAGGAGCGGCTTCGGTTTCCTCCGGCGGCTGTTCTTTTGGTTGAGGCTCCTCTGTTTCCGCTTCCGGAAAAGCGATACCGCCGTCTTTCGGTATTGCCGTCATCGGAATGAAAAAAATAAGAACGAGTGTAAGCGCTACCATAAACGCCCGAAATTTCATTTGTATCATCTGCCTTTTTGTGTTTTCCGGTACAAGCCTATGCAAAAACGCAGAAAAAAATACCTCATCAAACTGTCTTTCGGTGAGGCATTTTATTTACTTCAAGTATATATTATATTCAGTTATACCTTTTGTTTAACGCTTTCTGAAAAACAGGAGCCAAGATAACGGCAACCGCTATTGCAAAAACGGCGTTTACGGAAGAAACAAGGGCTTTCGTTCCGCAGGAGGCAAGGGCGGCGGCAATACCGCTTCCGCCGAGGGTGAGAGTTATGAATGATTTTGCGACGGTGAGCAGAACGTAGGAAAAAGCTCCGGAAAAGGCGCCGATGAAATTGCGTTTTCTGTCATTTCCGTTTTTGCCGCCGCTATGGGAAACCGCGCCGCAGATAAACGCCATGGCGAAGAAAAACGCAAAAGTGAAAGGTGCGCTCGGAGCGAAGGCGGGGTCGGTAAGGTCATAGAGCATGGAGCCTATTCCGGCGGCAATTCCACCCTTTGTTTTTCCGAAAAGTATTCCGCCGAGGAGGCAGATTGCGTTTCCGGTTTTAAGCATGGTCGGGCCTGCCGGAGTTGGGATAGGGCCTATTTTGAGAAAATAAGTTGCTACGAAGACGATGGCGGCAAGAACGCCGACCTCCGCCATTTCGCGAACGGTAAATTTTTTCATACGGAATTGCCTCCTTTCTTGATGAAATAATAATACAAAATAAACTTTTTTTCAAAAAGAGCGGCAAAGCGCCTTTTAAAACGGTATTTGTGCAAAACGGAAAGAAATCCAAAGCTTCGCAAAGGAAAATCCGTCGCCGTATACAATAGCCGGAGACCGGGTTTCGGTACTCTGAAAAACGCAGTTGTTTTTTTGCATAAAAGCAAAGGCGGTTTTCAAAGTTTTTCGGTTGAAAACGGAAAATTTATAAAACACGGGAGGCGAAACGCCGCCTCCCTGAAAATTATATTTTTATGATTTTTTCGGTATACGCTTTTCCGCAGCCGCCGGGATTTTTAAGTCCGAGCTGCCAAATATCCTCCGCTCTCGCTTCAAGCTTTGCGAAATATCCGGCGGTCTCGCCGGTCTTTTCAAGGTCGGCAAGGGAGGAGCTTATCGGAATATCAATGCCTGCTGCCTTCGCTTCTTTAAGTATAGCGGTGCCGGTTTCGTTCATTCCGAGGACTCGTATATACGGAAGCTTTGCGTCTTTTACTCTGCTTTCGTCTATTCCCAAAACCGCGGCGGCGACTATCCGCTTTACTCTGCTCATGGTGTAGCGCTTCGTTTTGATGAGGGAGTAAAGCTCATCGAGAGAGCTTGCCTTTCTTACCGCGGAATAAACTCTGTGATAAAGCCCTTCGGCGGCGCAATCCGGTATCTTTTCGAAGTCCTCTTCCGAAAGGCCTCTTAAAATCGCAAGAGCGCCCCTTTCGAAAAATTTATCATTAAAGGGCAGTTTTCCGCTTTGGTATTCCTCTTCCAAAAGCGAATGAGTTTTTTCGGGAACGTAGGGAAAGATATCCGAAGGCTCGGAAAAACTCCTGAGGTAGGTGGCGGAAGCAATACCGCTTTTGAGCACGGTTTCTTCACCGTGAGCACAGCCATAGCGCTTTATGGCGACGGGAACTATACCGCTTTGCAATCTGCATAGCCATTTGCAGTATTCCGCGCCGAGTGTATCATTGGGATTTTCGGCAATATCCGAAAGCGACATGGCAAGCTTCTTTACCGTGATCTCTCTTGCAAAGGGCACGGAAATGCCTTCGGAAAGCGCCTTTTTCATTTCATCCGAAAATTCTTCGCTTTCGGAAAGAGCCGCGAATGCCTTTATCTTTTCGATATCTCCGCTTTCGCTTCCGAAGGAGAGACAGTCCACACAGCCGAGGGAATTGAGCACCGAAACGCCTCCTTTCGCGAACCTTTCTGCGGAGCCAAGAGCATAGGGAAGCGGCATTTCGAGAACCAGATCCGCGCCTGAAAGGAGGGCGGCTCTCGTTCTCTGATATTTTGAGCACCAGGCGCCTTCGCCACGCTGGGTGAATTCTCCGCCGAGAACGATTACTATTCCTTCGGCGTCGGTTTGAGCGCGGGTTTTGGCAATATGGTAGGCGTGGCCGTTATGGAACGGATCATATTCGGCTATTATTCCGGCGATCTTCATATCAGCTTGATTGCTGGCTTATGCCCTTTATGTTGGAGAGCACCCAATCGTAGCTTCCGCTTTCGAGTACGCTTCCGCAATAGGCGCATACGGCGGACTGGTTGAGGTCAACGGGCGCACCGCAGTTCGGGCAATGTTTGCCGTCGCTTTCACCGGCAACCCTGCTCGTCTGGTCGAGGGAGCGGATGAAAGTCCAGTGGTAGGTCATAAATACCTCGCGGTTTCTGTCGCCGCGAATCACGTTTCCGGTGTTGTCATCGGTGGTGTAGTCTACTATGCGAGCGAGGGTTTTTACGGTGATGATATCGTTCACTCCGTCGTTTGTGCAGCCGATTATCTCGCAGTTCAGAACGGAGACATTTTCAACGTGGTTGGTCTGGTTGTTCTTTATGTAGTTTTGTATCTGTCTATCGGATTTCGCGTAAAGCTCTGCCGAAAGCTTGTTTCTTACGGGAGTAAGGTCGCGGTTTGTCCAGGCATCCTGAAGCCTTACGTAGAGGTTGGAAGCGTCATCGAGGAATTTGTTCTCGCTGAAATTCTTATCCTTCGCTTTGAGCTTATCTATATCGTTTACGAGAGGCTCGGAGGGCTTCGGCTGCTGAATCGTTACGTTTCTGCGTGTATTGCTGCCGTTCATTCCGGATTTTCCGAGAACGCCCGCCGCTACTATAACGACTATTACTATTCCTACTATGAGAACGAGCGGAATTCCGCCGCCTTCTTCGCCCTGGGAAGAGCTTCCGCCGTCATAGAAATAATATCCGCCGTTTCCGTAACCGGAGTTCCAGCCGGAGTTATCCCAGCCGGAATCGCCCCAGTCGGAGGAGCCGCCCCAGTCGGAGCCGGAATCATAGCCCCAGTCCGAATCTCCGGCAAAATCGCCGAAATCGCCGAAGGAAGCTACGGAGAAAACGGAAATGACGAGTATCAGAGAAATAAAAATCGAAAGAAGTTTTTTCTTCATAAAAATTACCCCTTTTTATAAAATCTATTTTTAATTTTAACAGATTATTATGAGAGTTTCAAGGTAAAGACAATTTTTTATTGAGCGAATAATTCTTTTTTTCGCCGGGCAAAATAAAGGCAAACGGATTTTTTAAAAAGGTGGTTACAAAAATGAACGATAATTCAAAGAGCGGTTTCAGCCGCTTTATGGCAGGCAGAGGATTTTATGCCGCGCTTGCCGTTTGCCTTATAGGAGCGACCGCGGCGGCATGGATAACAGTTGACCGTACCGTAAGCTCCGGAAAGGATAAAGAAAACGTACCAATAGAGGAAACTGCGGCAGCGAAAGAGCCGAGATACAAGGAAAGCGGCTCCGTTTTCGAAGCGAAGGACATTGCGAAGCCGAAAGAAGGCATAAAGACAGAGGAAGCTCCCACGCCGGAAACCGAAAGCGCCGAAGCGAACGAGGAGACCTTCCGCCTCTTCGGAAACAAACAGACCTTTGTTATTCCGGTGGAAGGAAAGATAGTCAAGGAGCACAGCGCCGGCGAGCTTGTCAAGTACGATTCGCTCAATGAATGGCGTACCCATGACGGGATAGATATAGAAGCCGAAATCGGAGCGGAAATAAAAGCCGCCGGCGACGGAAAGGTAACGAAGGTCTGGGATGATCCTCTATGGGGTACCTCCGTTGAAATAGAACACGGCGATAAGGTCTTCAGCGTTTGTTCCGGACTTGAAAAAGAGCCGAAGGTCAAGGTGGGCGACGAGGTGAAGGCCGGAGACGTTATAGGTGTTCTCGGTGAAACCAACCTTGCCGAGGTGAGCGAAAATACGCACCTTCACTTTGTGATGAAGGAGAACGGAAAGTACCTCGATCCCAAAGAAAAACTGGGGATAAAATAGGGAAATCATCAAGAATATATCACTATTACTTTAAAGTATTATAATAAAGATTATATAAAGTAATCACAAAAATATCACAGAAACGGCTTAAATAAGCGGTTTCACAAAAAAACGGGGAGCAAAAAAGCTCTCCGTTTTTACGTATTTATTAAGCTGTGAGAATTTTACTGATTCCCGGGGAAAACTCCGGCAAAGGTCATATTTGTAAGCCAGGTGTCGCCGTTCGGTCGTTTCGTTTTTTCGAGATTATTTATACAGCAGGTGTTGACGTACATGGAAGTTCCCGGTTCCATTTCCGTGGTCGCGAAGGCTCCGGTCGAGCTTATAACGTAATTGTCTCCGTTGACGGTCCCGATATATAGCATAATGTGGCCGGAAAAATGGAGCAGGGAGCCGAGCGGGAGAGAGGCGATGGTCTTTTCTTTTTCTTCATCAGAAAGCTCCGAAAGGTCAAAAGTCTGAAG